>JAJRPH010000203.1 GCA_024280875.1 Deltaproteobacteria bacterium
CAAGGTTTAGTGCTTTGTTTCCGGACAAGACCGCATTATCGAATGGGATTTCGCTTAAGGGGAGTGTAAATGGGGGAGAAAAAGTGAACGCCGGCGGGGCCAGCATGAATTTTATATAGAAGTTGAATTTTTTATAATAGTCTTTTAAATCAAGGTAACGCGAAGGACTCATTCTCTCCAGCTCCTCTATGATGACGCCAACGCATTTTGAGAACGCTTCATACTTGTTTTCAATTACCTTAAAGTCGACTTTGGTATTGTGATGATAGATTTCTTCTAGCTCCGCCATTAACTCATGGGCCTTTTTGTCGGCATTCAACAGGGACTTGAATGCCTCATATTTTTCCCTGAGAACGGTTCCCGGTGAGAAAACCTGGTAGGTCCAGTGTTTAAAAAGGTTGGTTAAATGCATGGCGGAATTTTCCTGAACTCTTTTTTATCCGAATTAAGCGCTTAAAACATGGGCCACTTTCTCTTCCAATTCCTCTTTGTCAATGGGCTTGACACAGTATTCGCCGGCACCCAAATTTAAGGATTCCCTGGCGGTTTCGAGCGTGGGATAGCCGGTCAGCATTATAGCCCGTAAGGTCGGTGTGATTTTTTTCATTTCTTCCAGAACCTCAACCCCACTCATCTTCTTTAATTTAATATCTAAAATCGTCAGGTCGATTGTATTTGAGCGTAAATATTCAAGGGCCTTTTCTTCTTCCGTAAACGTAAATACCTGATGCCCTTTTTTTTGCAGAATCCGTTTAATCAGTATTGCTGCATCTAATACATCATCTAATACTAATATTTTAGCCATCTTGTGACTCCTGTTTATTTCATTGGCCGTTTCATGTTTTTTTGCAAATAATGAATTTTCTTTTAATGGTGCGCGACTGGAAACCGAATGATAAACACAGTGCTTTGAACCGTGTCAAAGATATTGCTTGTTGTGGATGGAGGACTTTCAACTCGAATTCGCCCCCCATGATCATTAATGATGCCGAAAGTGACCGACAAGCCCAGCCCGGTCCCTTTGCCGGCCGGTTTGGTGGTATAAAACGGATTGAATATCCGGTCTATTCTATCGGGCGCGATTCCTGAACCGGTGTCGCCCACATAAATCACCACTTCATTGTTCTTTTTATCATACTCGGTTTTTATATGAATGGTCCCGTTCGTTTCAATAGCGTCGTGGGCGTTCCCGAACAGGTTGATAAAAACCTGTTTAAATTTATCATTATCCCCTTTTACAGCGGGTAAATCAGATCCGTAATCTCTGACAATGGTAACCCGGTCCAGTTCGAATGTATGCTCCACCACCGGAATGGCCTCCTCGATTAACTGATTCATATCCAGCAAGGTAATGGCGCTTTCAGTGTATCTGGAAAATTTTAAAAGGTCAGAAACAATTTTACGGCATATCCTGGTTTGTTTTTCAATCATGGTTAAATCTTCATAAACCTGACTATCCGGTGCCGTATCTTCAATCAAAAGCTGGGTATACCCTAGAATAATGCCAAGCGGAGTGTTGATCTCATGGGCGATGCCTGCCGTTAACTGGCCTACGGCTTCCATTTTCTGGGACTGGGAAAGAAGTTCCTGCACCTGTTTAAGCTCGGTAATATCACGCCCGCTGCACAATATGCCCCACACTTTGCCATCTGCTTCCAGAACCGGGATTTTTACAACATGGAGCCATTTGGTTTCTTTCGGTCCCACTAGCTTGCTTTCTTTAATCAGAGACTGACCCGTGGAAAAGATTTCAAGGTCTTCCTGTTGATGAGTTTCCGCCTGTTGCCGGGGAAATAAGTCAAAATCCGTTTTTCCGATGATTTCATCTTCATTTTTTCCGACAATTTTGCAGAATGCTTTGTTTACCGACTTGTATACGGAATGACGGTCCTGGAGGGACACGAAGTCGGGAATGACATCCAGGATGGTTTGCAGGAGTTCACGTTGTTCTTTTAATATTTTTTTTGCGTTTTGCTGCTCCAGGAGATGGGACTTTAATGACTGGGTCATAGTATCAAAGCTTTCAGCAAAGCTCTGGATTTCATCACCCGCACATTTTCGATACACCGGACAAGCTTGGCAACTGAAAATTTTTTTGGCGTATTCTCCTTCAACACAGGTCGGGCACAGTGTCCCGGCAGTATACCAGCACCGGTGATGCAGGTTCCCAAATGCCGGGCATTCCTGTTTACCACATTGCATGATGTCCCAGCAGTTTTCCTTCAATAGCGGTGCTGTGTGTATCTCCAGATTTCCCCGCAATGCCTGCTCTGTTGATTCATGAAGAATTTTGATGCGCCGGGTGACGGTGCGGGCAAAAAACGTCCCTAAAAATCCGGCAATTAGAATGACAAATCCGGTGGCCAGGAAAGCACTTAACCTGATGCGGTTGATTGCTTTCCGGACTTTGGTACGAAGCAGTCCCAGCCGAACGGTACCGATTCTGTCTTTGCCGATAAAAATAGGAACCGCATAATCATAAATAAGGTGATCACCGCTGTCTAAAAGCCGAATGGAAAATTTCTGCTGGTCAGAGACGCTGTTCACGGTTTTCAAGTCTATCGGAAAGCCGCCTTTAAACGTGTAAACAAGCGGGTTTTTATCTGCGTCCAGCACAAAAGAATAGAAAATATCATCGCTTAATTGAACGGTTTGATCAATAAACGTCTTCATTCTTAAAAAATCCATGGCCAGCATAGGTTCGACCATCCGGGCGGCAAGATTGACCCCAATGGAAATGCCGCGGTTACGGTTCTCCTCCAACAGGGATTCCGACATGATCCGGCTGACAAGGGATAAAATAACAATGCCCAGAAGCAGGAGCATAGAAAACATCCCTAAATAAATTTTACTGCGAAATTTTAATTTCATTATTCTTCCAGGCGGATTCCCACTGTTGCAGCCAGTTCTTTTACCGGATCAAAATCATGGTCATCTGACGATATTATTCTGGTAAAATGAGCGGCTTCCAGGATGCGTTTGTGCTTTTTTTGATTATAATCGAGTTTTAACATCGCGGTTTTTATTTTTTTTACAATTTCGGAATCCAGTCCAGCCCTGGCTGCATATACCCAGCCTGGGAATAATGGAGTTTTCGCAATTACCCGGATTTCACTCGTATCAATTTTATCAGCAACCACATTCAGGGTACCTTCACGGATGGTTCCGATATCGTATTTTCCGGCATAAACCGCCAGAACGACGCCTTCCTGTTTTCCACCAGGGCCGGGCGCAAAGCTGATTTCGCTGAAATCCGATTTTTGAATGCCATTTGCGGCAAAATAGCCCAACGCGTAAAGATATCCTCCGGCTGAAGTGGAATCAACCGCAATCCAGCTCTTGCCCCGGCAATCGGAAATGCTTTTTATGTGTTGATTATCAGCACGGCAAATGATCTGCCCGCGGAAACTTTCCTGATTAAAAACTTCGACAATGCGTGAAAAGGCACGGGCACCATAACGATGCGCGATTTTAATATAAATAAAAGGATTGGAATAAGAGATATCTATTTTACCCTGGCCGACCATTTTTATGTACTGTTCAAAGGTGTCCGGAAAAATCTGTTTTATATTAAGTCCTGTTTCCTTGCGCAAAAAATTTATCAGCAGGTGATGCCTCTGGTAAGAAACAGTATGGGAATATTGAGGAAGATAGGCGTAAGTAATCACATCTGACGATTCTCTCAGGTTGACCGGCTCTTTCTTGTTTAAGTCTACCTTAACCGCTTGTTTGTCATTACTGCATCCGATAGATAAAAACAAGGAAACCAGATCCTGGTCACAGCCCACAGATGGCAGCACACCAATTAAAAGTATAATGATAAATAAAGTTTTTTTCATAATAGCGCGTCTTTTTCCGACCGGCAGGGGGCTGATATTCTGCTCTTTTCTATTTCAGGCTTTCTTTTAACTCTTGCATGGGTATAGCAAGAATATGGGTGTTCCCCTTTCCGGTAAAGGAACTTCCCTCGACAACCGCAACATAAAGGTTGTTTCCATACAAACTAATGGACAGGATCGGTCCCTGAAACCGGGTGTTTAATAACCTGAATGTGTAAGTATTGTTATGGGGACAGAGAATGCCAAGACCTACATTTGGGGAATTTACGCTTGCAATGCGCCAGAATCCCGAGTTATTGGCCGGTATAACGGCAAAAATAAGATTATCGGATTTAAACAGGACCGGTTGCGGCCATAAACGCAATTCCGAGGGAGCGTTGGTTGCATTGGTCATGTCGTCAACCAGTATGGAACTTGAAGATCCAAACGGTGCAGGTGATTCCCATTTTTGTTTGTCATCTTCATAGATCACCAGCTTTCCGCCTGCATTGTAAAAGGCGGATTCCTGAATTCCGTTTCCGTTCAGATCAGCGAAAAACGCACCCGGCATTCGAAATCCAGGGGGAACGGTTATCGTGTTATGGCGATTTATCTCGCCAGTGGCTATATCTATGTCCAGATGAAAAGCATCAAGGCCAAAAAAGCTATCCGCATCAAAATTTTGGCCGATCAGAGATAATTTCCCGTTGTTTTCGCTGATACCTGAAAATTTCATGAAATGGTCGATATCTTTTGACAGAACCGTAAATCCATTGCGGGAAAACCGAAGCACCCGGGATCTCATTCCTTCGCCTTGAACATAGATATTGAGCACGACCAGGCCGTTATGTCCTATCGACATATTAATCACTTCACCAAATCCCTTATAATCATACTGATATTTTTCAGTGCCGTCCACGGCCCGGGCGTCTACGGTTTTATTGTAAAGCCATATGAAATAAGGAGTTTCGGAATCAACCGGCGTCATGATACCCATGCTGGTCAACGGATGGTCAATATCGGCTACTGCCGAGATTCCTTTTATTTCCAGAAAGGTGTTCAACCCCGGCGTGCCCCCCGATAATCCCGGAATATTTTTTTGAATTGTCTGGCGTACCTTTTTTTCAGTCCCCGGCAGTTCAGGTTTAATAATTGAAGCCTGGGACTCGGAAAGAACTGAAGAAAATTCTTCATAAGTCGTCAATATTTCTCCGCCGTTCCAGATGGTAATATTTTTTTTGTCCGCAACAATTACGATTTCTTCAGGTGAGGGCATGGTGCGAGGGGTGTTTTCAATGCGTTGGTATTCCTGCCAATCCAGTTCGGGGAGCCGGGCCCGGATCAATTCATACAGATGAAATGATGAACCGTTAACATCTTGAAATGTTGCTTTAATATCTCGAAAACGGTGCGCGGTAAATCCGGATTGGATGGTACACGGTTTACTAAAACAATTGATTGTTATTTCAGAAAAATATTTTTCAACATGTATTACGTTGCATACTGCCAGCGGAACCGGTAATGCACCGAGCTTTTTACCGGTGACAGGATCAATGATTTGTTCCCCCGTAGAATATAAAGTCCATAAATTCCCTTTTTTGATGTGATTATTTGTTCCCATATTTAGCAGATATCGTCCCTCAGAGCCCTTAATAACAGCCGCTTCAAGCGTGGCAAGGTCTCTGGCGATTTCATCCGGAATAAAATTTTCCGCACCAATGCAGTTCAACGGAGAAAACAAAAAAAGAACAACTGATATAATGATGATATTGGTAAAAAGACGGTTCAAGACAATCCCTCCGGTTAAATAAAAAAAGCCAGTGGCAATTCTGCCACCAGCTTTTTATGTAGAATATTTTTACTTTGAATGCAACGATGATTGGTCAGTTTTAAAAGCTGACCTTAATACCGGTTGCCAGTTTATAAATGTCATCACCGTCATAGTTGTCGCTGGCCGCTAAGTGGTCGGCTCCGTCTCCGGCTACCAGGTATGCAGCGTCTAATTTTAGTTGAACATACTTGTTTAACTGATAACTATACCACAGGTCAAATTCATACCCAAGTTCATTATCACTTGCGTTTGGTTTAAATTCAAGGTCTTCAGCGGTGGTAAGGTACCGTACCGCCATTCTCAGATTGTTCTTTGCATTAATCTGATAGTCTCCCTGAATGGCATAGTTGACCAGGCCTTTGTCCATGATATACGGGGCGTCGGAAATAGTCCGGTCACAGTCGGCGAGAATTGTATCCTTAAAGAAAATAGTGCCGATTTTGACATCCACATCAATGGCATCAAAGTTTTTTGCATCACTGTCATTGGGATCGTCATCACCGCTGACATAAAGGATGTTGCCGGAAACTTTGAAATTGTCGTTTACTTTGAATCCAACTGTCAGGTTACCCAGCCATGCGGAACGGTCAAGGTCCGTAATGGCAGTGTCTTCAAAATCAATGTCCCCGCCCTGATAGATGAGGTCAAAGTTGCTGAAAATTGCGTCCTGATTGAATTTTCCAGTTAAACCGATGTAATATGTATCACTGTCGTAAATATCATCAAGGCTTGTCTGATTCTCATCCAGGTTTGCATAAATTCCGAAAAGGCCCATGGTGGTGCTTGACGTCAGTTTGTCGTCAAATTTCAGGACCAGATAATCATTGTTGCCACCATTGGTAATTTTGTCATCTTCGCCGCGGTACCAGCCGGCCATGGTTTTCAAGCCGTTGTATTTATGGTGGTAGGTAAGCCCCGGTGCCGTTTCGGTCCATACCCATTGGTTGATTTTGGTGGGCTGAAGACCGGCCCGGATTTTTCCGCCAACAACCGGCATGGTCACTTCAGCATAGGCAAACCGGGTTTCCTGGTTGATACCGTCACCGGAAAGACCGAATTTCGTATTTTTGGTATCGCCCCAGCTATACGTTCCCACTTCCAGACCGTAAACAATTTTAGCCAGCCCGTCATCAGTTTTACCTTCAAACCGGAGACGTGCCTTTGTAAGTCCGAAAATAGCCGGGTCATTTTCACTCATGACATCGTACATAGTGCTTTTCATGCCCGCGTCATTCAGCGCGCCGTTATAACTGAAAAAATCCGTTTTGCCACTTTTCTGGGAATGCGGCAATGAGATGTCATTGTCGGTTGTGCCCAATGTCTGCCACATTTTACCATGAAAAGTATAGTCAAATGCGTATGATGTTCCCGCAAGTGCTAAAAATAAGATCATTGTTAAAATAAGTTTAAAATAGCCGAGTTTCATCAAGTCCTCCATAAATTATTATTAAATTTTGTTTAATGTATAAAGCTGCTGAAAAAAATTATTTTTCCCTCCTTTCGCCATTAGACTTTTTCAACATTTGCTTTTATATATTTGAGCAGCGTGGTGCCGCCAACTTTATCAGAAACATTGGGTTTCATAATGCAACTGGGGGAATTGACCCCGCCAAAATGCGGATACTTGGGATCACCTTCAAGCCCGCGGACATGGCCAAAGCCACCGGCTGAACCCAGAACACCCTGCATGATAAACCAGGTCGGACGGGCAGTCATTTCCACCTGACCCCAGGGAGAAGACAGTTTTACTTTATCGCCTTCGGCGATACCTCGTTTAATAGCATCCAGGGTATTAATCCACAAGGTGTTTGAGCCGAGTGATTTCATCAGCTGATAATTGCTGAAAGTGGAAGAATGCTCGTGTTCAAATACCCGGAAATTTCCAAAAATAAAGGGATTCTCAGTATCCGGTTGAAGGTCCGCTTCAGGTTCTTTATAATCAGGCAGGGGGTCAATACCCTTTTCCTGGGCAACCGGATTGAGAAAATTATACTTGCCTGTGGCGCTTTTTCCTGATGATCCAAAGCCTTCCGGTGGATTAATGCTCCCCCATTTTTTATATTTATAATATTCGGCGGTGTCGGTGATAATAAAACCTTTTGCTTTGAGTTCATCAAAGGACCAGGGCGTGTCGGCCATTTGATTCCGGAAAGCATCTTCAATGTCATTCCAGGGAAAGTATTGGCCCAGGCCCAACCGGCGGGCCAGTTGAATTGTTATTTCCCACATGGGCCGGCAATCATACATGGGTTTGACGACTTCCGCATAATATCCGATAAACGCTTCATACAGCCAGTCCGGTTTTACCTGACTTTGTTCCAGCCAGGTGGCATCCGGCAGGACAACATCGCATAACAGGGCGCTGTTGCACATAAATGCATCTATGATGGCCTTAAACTCCATTTTTTCAATGGCCTGCGTGGTGGCAGCCTGGTTTCCCCAGGAAAGCACCGGATCACCAAAATAAATGATTATTCCTTTAAGTTTTCCGGCCTCAACGTCATCTAACAGATGCGCAGGCGCCCAGCCGGACCAGATATCAAATTTATCAAGTTTGGGTGCAGAACCCTTGGGTGGTTTTTCCTGGCCTTTTGCCCATGCGGGTTTTAATTTTCTTTTAAATGGTAAAGAAGGTCCTCCGGGAGCGTCAAACGTGCCGCAAAGGCCGTTCAAAGCCTGAAGCGCTGCGGTGCTGTACATTCCATTGGGAACCTGGGCAAGACCGGTCCATGAGAAAGCCCCTTTTTTTTGGGCGTTGGCGAACTCGATGGCAATGCGCTCGATGGTTTCAGCAGGAACTCCGCTGATTTTGGCTGCCCATTCCGGTGTTCGGGGAATATCGTCTTCATCTCCCATGACGCGTTTTTTAAATTCATCAAATCCATGGGTCCAGTTTTCAACAAAATCCTTGTCAAAAAGATCGTTTTTAATAATTACATAACACATGGCCATGGCTACCGCACCGTCGGTTGACGGTTTGATTGTGATCCATTCCGTGGCGGCTGCGGCCGTCTCAGACATTCGGGGATCAAATACAACAAGTTTGGCGCCTCTTTTAATGGCAGCTTTTAACTCGGCGGACTTTCTTTGTCCGTAAGAGGTGGTCAACTCATTCATTCCAAAATGAAGGATATAGTCAGAATCCTGATAGTTTATCCAGGGCCTTTTATCGTTTAAGTTGTGCTCATTGGCCATTCTGTTAGCATTGTCACACATGGGGCGATGGGTGGTTTTAGGGCATCCCAGGTGATCGAAAAGGGCCTCGTGAATCCAGTTGGCAAAATCATTTCCCCTGAAATATCCGAGTTTGTCGGAATCAATCCGTTTAATTCCCTCAGCCACTTTATCCAGGGCTTCATCCCAGCTGGCTTTCCTGAAACGGCCATTTTCTTTGATGAGCGGGGCTTTGAGTCGATAAGGTGAATACAGGTGTTTTGGCGCTGACCCTCCTTTGGGGCATAATCTGCCGCCGCCTTTGGGATCGCCGGGTAGACCTGAAGCTCTGACTAAAATACCGTCTTTCAGTTTGGCGGTCATGCCGCAGAGTGCGCCGCAGGTATAACAATGAGTCGGTATCGATTTGTCAGGTTCCGGCTCTATAGCACCTTCGGCCAGTGTGAAATACGCCGGATCCAGGTTCAATGAGCCAACCGCTTCAACTAATTTTTGAGTGGTTTCCTGCCCCCTGGTAAAACCGTCAATGCGCATGTTTTCACACATTAACGCGCCCCTGGTAAAGTGGGCCAATGCCTGATAGAATTCTGTCTGCGCCGATGCAGCCAGTTGATCGCAAAAGGCAGGTATCCACTGGAGGTATTTATTTTTGAAAAAGTCCTTGTACAGGTCTTCGTTGTCTTTTTCCAACAGATAACGGAGCAGTTCCATTTCAACCGCGACATGCTCTTCCAAGTCTTTAAAGTCAGATGATTTATGAACACCGGCTTTGTGAAAGAATTCCCTTAGTTCAAAGACCGGTTTCTGCATGACCACCGGCTCCTTGGTCACGTGGACGGATTCATATGGCATGACAGGGTTCTGGCCGGCATTCAGAAAAAGATCGGCATAATCATAACTTAGTTCCTTATATAGTTTTTCAGCGTCTCCACTTTTTAAATATAAACGCATCCCCTCGGCCCCGCTCATGAGGTCCATGAACCCGCACCCTTTTACCGACTCCAGAAGTTCATCAAGAAATTCATCCTTCTGCATTGCAGCAATTAGCTCCATCGGTATTTCATCGCGATACATTGTGGAGAGAAACTGGTATCTCATGGCCCTTGATTTAAAAAATGACGTATCCATTTTTTTAATTTCCTTTCATGTTTTTTTTCTGATTAATGCCTGAAACAGTTAAATCCACGATTTTATCAAACGCGGATAAAACACCGGTCCAGCAAGGACACGGTTCATAAAGGAAATTGTGAGTTGCAATATCCATACCATTGCTGGTGAGCTTTAAGGCTTAATTTTAAAAAAACTTTATATCCTAAAATTGCTCATAATCATTGTGATATCAGCGTGTTTTAAAATGAAATAAACAGAAAAAAATTTAAAAAACAGTAGCCGAAAGTTGAGGATCGCATATTTTTTATTGCACTGATATTATTCTGTTGCTATGCTCTATGTGTTTAGAATAATATTAAAATTAAATCAATTTTTTATTTTCGCAATTTTTTTATTGCAGTTTGTCTATTCTTTGAAAACCCTTTCTATCGTCCTTAAAAATCAATTCTGTTTCTATGTGTATGTTCATATCATCCTGATTTTAAAAGGTATAATTTTAAATTGGTTTAAACTTTTTATAGAATCGGATCAAAAGTTTGATGATGGCATATAGATTGCTATGAGTTTAATTGGAAATCTCTGTTTATTGTGTTTCGACCGACGGCGGATTTTTATAATTTGTCTGAATTTAAAATATTTGTACCCGTTCACGGGGGTACAACTGTTGATACACTTCCAAACAATGAAGTGTAAGCATTCTCAGGGTGACGAAAGCTGCGATTTTAATACCGGATGAACGTATTATTCATTTATTGATAAATTATTAAATTTTTAAAAAGAAAGGAGGCGCGTTAGTCAGCAACTCTCGGAATTCGTATTTTTTTATAAATTAATTAAAGGAGCCATTTAATGAAAAAATTATTATTTCCAATCATGTTATTGTCATCATTACTTATTTTTATTTCTGCCGTTCCAGGCTTTTGCAGCATCCAGGCCACTGTTTCCGCATCGGAATACAAAGCCGGTGATGTTGTGACCATTGAAGGGTCCATAGAACCCGGTCAGGATCTTTACATTGCAATTTCATCTCAGAAAACCTTTGCGCCCAAAGATACAAAGGGTGTGCATGAAATCAAACACCTTAAAAAAGATGGTGAAAAAAAAGGGTTTACCAGTGATACAGCAATACCTACTCTGTATTATATGCTGACATCAAATCCTGAAAAGTTTGGGGGAGTCAAGGATAAGAAATTCGGCGGGCCGTCTTTTTTTACGCAAAAAGGAAAAAGAGGGCTTTATAAAACCACCATGTTCAAGCTGGCAGATTACGATGCCCTTGATGCTGAGGCTAAAGCCATGCTGTCAACCATCAAGACAAAAGCCGAATGGGATTTTTTCAGGTATGCCCATGAAAGTAAATTTGGTATTAATACAATTGTTAAAGAAAAGACCCAGGTCGGCAAGGTTACGATTAATGCCCGGACGGTTTTAGGAGATTACAACAAGACGCAAAATTACTGGGATAAAGGGACATCCATTCAGCTGGATAAAAGAACCGGTAAATTTAAAGCTTCTTTTATGTCGTTTCG
>JAJRPH010000204.1 GCA_024280875.1 Deltaproteobacteria bacterium
GATTTGATTCGGCAATGGCTTTTAATACCGTGTTGTTGATCAGCACACCGGGGTCCATTTTAAGATCCGTTGCCTTTTGTTCCCGCCATTGTTTAAGCGCTTTGAACCTGTCTGATGCGTCATTGCTGATTCTCCGGGGGCGTGAATAGGGGTACTGGGGGAGCTCGTCTGCGGGCATGGCCAATGCGTTGGTGATCAGTTTTAACATGGGGTTTGCGTACATATTCAGCTGCTTTTCGCTCAATGCACGGGTTCCGATTAACTGAGACATGGTAGTGGGCCTGGCAACGGCAATTTTAGTCAAAGCTGCGTTGCCGATTACTTTAAACAGGGGACGGTCCTTTTGCTCAGCCAGATTCAGCCGGAACTCCAGCAGAGCTTCAAGCACAGCAAGGTTTCGGTGTTCAAGGTGCCCGGAACCTTTTATTTTGATAAACAATGGCCGTTCGTTTACAATACCGGATCTGACCTGGGTCAGGTCCCGGCATTCTTCTAGAACCCAGTCAAGACGCTCTTTTTCCGCCAGTTCTTTTATTTGAATTTTGTAAAGCGGGATTAAATATTGAACGTCTTTGGCCGCATATGCAATCATCGGTTTCGGCAGGGGGCGTTGGGACCAGTCTTTTTTCTGGTATTTTTTTTCCAAAGTGATGCCAAAACGGTTCTGCAAAACGGCATTCAGGCCGGTCTCGGCATTTCCCAGAAAACGGCTGGCAAGTTCGGTGTCAAAGAGGTTATGAATGGAGATCTGATAGTCTCGGTATAAACTCCGGACATCGTAATCCGCCCCATGGAAAATTTTAGTAATATCCGGATCAGATAAAATCTGCGCAAGCGGTGACAGGTCAGGGATGGACAAAGGATCGATGATATAGCTTGATGAATCGGTGCCCACCTGAATCAGGCACACTTTTTCTTTAAAATGAAACATCGAATCCGCTTCCAGGTCAAATGCGACAACGGCTTGTCCGCGCAGGTCGGCCACGACGTCATTTAAACCGGATGCGGAATTTATATAAGCCGGTGTGTCAGGAACTGAAATTACCATATTATTTTGTTGTCCGGTCGTTTCGGTCTTATATTTACCTTGACCTTGATAATCAATTTTCATAAATTTTATATTTCTGTTTTAAGAGTAAAATTTTTAAGCAATCATTATTAATTCTAAATGGATGAATCGTCAATGATCAATATCACTTTTCCGGATGGGAATGTAAAGCAGTTTGAAACGTCAACGGATGGATTTGTCGTTGCCGCCTCGATTTCTGAGGGTTTTGCGCGTAACTGCGTGGCAATGGAAGTGGATGGAACACTTGTTGATCTGAATACGCCGATTGACAGGGATGCCGGCGTTAGTTTTCTGACCACCAAAGATGAACAGGCCTTGGGAATAATGCGTCACAGCGCGGCGCATGTAATGGCCCAGGCGATTCTCAATCTTTATCCGAAGGCCAAACTGACCATCGGGCCGATTGTGGAAAACGGGTTTTATTATGATATTGATATGGAACCGATATCTGAAGATGATTTTCCCAAAATTGAGGCGGAAATTAAAAAAATTATCAAAGCAAAGACCCCTTTTGTCCGCCGTGAGGTTCCAAAGCAAGAGGCCATTGAGTTTTACAAAGACGAACCGTATAAGCTTGAAATGATCTCAAATCTTGACGACGGAACCATCTCCTTTTATTCTCAGGGTGAATTTACGGATTTGTGCCGGGGGCCCCATGTCCCGAATACCGGTTATATAAAAGCGATTAAGCTGATGAAGGTTTCCGGTGCCTATTGGCGCGCCGACCCTGCAAATCCGCAACTCCAACGGATTTATGGCACCGCATTTTTTGATAAAAAGGAATTAAAAGCCTATTTAAATTTTCTTGAAGAAGCCCGTAAGCGTGATCATCGTAGAATCGGTTCGGCACTGGACCTTTTCAGTTTTCACGACGAAGCGCCGGGCATGGCATTTTTTCACCCCAACGGAATGGAGATATGGAACGCGCTTTTGGAATACTGGCGGGAAGAACACCGGGTGGCCGGGTATGTGGAAACCAAAACGCCCATTATCTTAAACCGGAGTCTTTGGGAGCAGAGCGGGCACTGGGAGAATTACCGGGACAATATGTATACGGTGGTGATTGATGAAATAGAATCCGCCATCAAGCCCATGAACTGTCCCGGCGGCATGTTGCTGTATAAACGGCGGCGATATTCGTATAAGGATTTGCCGTTAAGAGCAGCGGAAGTCGGCCTGGTTCATCGTCATGAGCTTTCCGGCGTTTTGTCCGGCCTGTTTCGGGTCCGGGCGTTTCACCAGGATGACGCGCATATTTTTATGACACCGGATCAGATTAAAGATGAGATTTTAGGGGTGTTGCGCCTGGTGGCCCGGATGTATAAAACATTCGGCTTAGGATTTCACCTGGAGCTTTCCACACGTCCGAAAAAATCCATTGGCAGTGATGCGCAGTGGGAAAGTGCTACAAACGGGCTTAGCGGGGCTCTGGATGAATATGGGCTGGAATATAAAATTAATGAAGGTGACGGGGCGTTTTACGGCCCTAAGATTGATATCCACATCAAGGATGCCATCGGCCGGACCTGGCAGTGCGGCACCATCCAGCTGGATATGTCGCTGCCGGAACGGTTTGACCTCTCATATATCGGAGCGGACAATGACAAGCACCGGCCGGTCATGATCCACCGGGTGATATTTGGGTCCATTGAACGGTTTCTGGGGATTTTGATTGAGCATTTTGTCGGGAAATTCCCTTTGTGGATGGCCCCGGTTCAGGTAGTGATCCTGCCCATTAATGACGACCTGGCACCCTTTGCCGAAGAACTCCACCGGACTTTTGAAAAAGCCGGCTTGCGGTCGTCTGTGGACGACCGTACTGAAAGCTTGAAGAAAAAGGTACGGGAAGCACAGTTGAACCAGATTCCTTTGATCGTCACCGTCGGTGAAAAAGAACGGGTAAATGGGACGCTTTCCGTGCGGACATTAGACGGCAAAGTGAGGTTCGGGGTAGAAATAGACGCATTTATTAAAGATGCTTTGGAAAATATCAAAGCCCGTAAGCTGGAATTGGATTTGTTTGATGATTAAATATTTTTTTCCAGAAAGATTATAAACCCGGAGTTTAAAATCTCCGGGTTTTTTATGCATGATATTTTTATTTGTCGGGAAAGAATCCCGACCTACGGTTTATTTTACCAACCATTATGCAGTTATTTGGTAGTCCAAATTCTGTGTTGTACTGCATTCCTCGTCTGGCAATCTTCCTCTGGAGGAGTTGGCTAACTACCCCTCATTTCTGGCGAATTTGTGCGCCTTAAAAACGTTTTGCCTTGACTTGACCATTTAAAATGACTACATATCTTAAATGTAAGGAGGTGGAAATATGAAAACCATGGGAATTAGTCAGTTTAAAACACATGCCTTGAAAATCCTGGATCATGTTGCCAAAACACAGGAAATTATTGTCATAACAAAGCGGGGTAAGCCTTTGGCCCAAATAACACCTTATCGTACCTTTGATATGGATCTCAGGCCGGGCAGACTTTCTGAAGCGCTTGTTTTTGAAAACGACGTGGTTTCACCGTTGGGTGAAGATGTGTGGGATGCCTGCAAATGATTTATCTTCTTGATACCCATACCTGGATCTGGTGGAATATGAATCCGCAGAAATTATCACTAAAGGTTAAAGAATTAATTGGTAATTCAAGTAGCTATGCAGAAATTCTCCTGTCTGCAATTTCTCCCTGGGAATTTTGTAAACTTCTGGAAAAAAAGAGAGTCGGCATTTCATGTGACCCGGAGGACTGGATAAAAATTGCTCTTGATATGCCAAAATTAAGGTTAATTCCCCTTTCTCCGGTCTTATCATATCGATCCACTGTGTTACCCCAACCATTCCATAACGATCCGGCGGACCAGATTATTGTTGCAACGGCACGAGAAGAAAATGCAACAATATTAACAAAAGATGAAAAAATTCTTGCATATGAAAATGTTCGAAGTCTCTGGTAGTATTGACAGTGGTATCTAAAATAAAAAAAGGGCGCTGTATAACAGCGCCCTTAAACAGTTTTACTATGGTAATGATTAAACTACATCATTGAAGATTCCGGATGGAATACATCCACTTCCTTGAGATCATCGCCAAGGTATTCACGTTCATTGGGGCCGAGAACGCCCATGGATAGACAGATAAGTGTCCACAAGTGAGTAGTCTGCCACGGATGATGACGGATTTCACTCAAATCATGTACCTGAGCATGGCAGTTGTGGCAGGGAGTGATGCAATATGTTGCGCCGGTTGCCAGAATCTGATCTGCTTTCATTTTGCCATATGCCCTTCTTTCATCCGGCATTCCTGATTGAAGGAACCCGCCGCCGCCGCCGCAGCAGAAGTTGTTGGATCGATTCGGCGTCATGTCGATGAAGTTTTCTTCACCCACAACCGATTTTACAACAAAACGTAAGTCTTCAGCTACCGGGTCGCCAAATGATTTTCGAACCAGCTGGCAGGGATCTTGGACGGTAAATTTAATTTTCCGGTCTTTGTTCCAGTCTGAACTGACCTTGAGTTTGCCTTCTTTGATCCACTGGGCATAGTATTGAATAATACTTTTAATTTCAAAGTTGTAATCAAGTTTGAATTTTTGCGCTCCGAACCGGACCGCGAATAATTCATGCCCTCATTCGGTGTTAAGCCAGACTTTACAGCCGAGATCCTCCACCGCTTTAATTTTAGTTTGAATAATTTTTTTCCATGACTCGTCATCAGCCATAAACATGCAGTAATTTTCTGCGGCCCAGCCTTTTGTACCATAGGTCCAGTCGGCGTCGACCGAGTTGAGGATTTTCCACAAAGGCACCATCTCATCCGGTTCAGTCACAGGTTCCCTGGAATTCTGGTTTAAAAAGAATTCAGCGCCTACGCGATTGACATCGGCATGCATCTCCTTGAATTCCGGTTGGGATTCCTGATACTCTTCCAGAACATCTTCGACCACAAATTGAAAATCTTCTTCAGTCGCTCCCATGGCACTACAGGTGTCGTTTTTTAAAGCCATATCACAGGAGCCGAGAATACCCTTGGGCCGTTTTTCTCTGGGCCAGGTCTGGCGGGCATAATAAACCAGCTGCGGAATATTGATTTTCATTGGGCAGACGTACATGCACCGTGTGCACATGGTACACATCCATACCCAGTTAGTGCTCATGATTTCTTCATCCATACCCAAAGCCGCCATACGAAGAAATTTTCGCGGGTCCATCCCTTCAAGTCCGGTTGCCGGACATCCGGATGAACAGGCGCCACAGGTCAGGCAAAGATTCAGGTTGCCGCCTTCCGGCAGAACTTCCTTTACCTTATCTATAAACGTACTTTTTCGCTTTCCACCAAGCTTGATCGCAGGTTCAGCCATATACAACTATCCTCCGTTTTTTTTCAAAAGATCCGATACGTAAGTTTTGAATTGTACCAAAAAATTTGAGCGTTCAATCATTATCAAATTAATGATCAATCTTTTTTTTGACTGATTCTTTTTTCCATGTCAATAACAATTCTTGCAAAATCTACCGCCATATTTGAAGCAAGGGTTGCAAATTCCAGGCGATTCTTTTCAATTCCGATCTGTTCCAGTTTCCGATATGCGTCATTAATTCGCCATTTTGCATATGTGTTGCCTGATTCGGATTTACAGTTCCCGTGATGACATGCCAGAACCAGAACACCATCCGCCCCTTCAACAAGTGCGTCAAGAATATAATGAATATCGATTTTTCCGGCACATGGCACTTTTATTAGCTGAAGACCCGCAGGGAGTTGATAATTAAATGCTTTGGCAGTCATACCTGCTTCATAAGCAGAGTTCTGGCAGCAGAAGGCCACGAGTTTTGGCGTGTTTGCCGTCACAGCCGATGCTGCCTTTTGGATACGGTCCGCCATTTCAGCATCTGTAAAATCAATGAGCTGGATGGCGTCCATGGGGCATTCACTGGCGCATATACCGCATCCCTGGCAGGCGACCTGAGATATGATCGCTTTATCGTCCCAGGAAATAGCCTCATGGGGGCAGCAGCGGTAGCAGGTCAGGCATATGGTACATTTTTCACGATCAACCACGGCCTTTGCCGAAATTGATTTTTCTCCGTCGCCGATGAGTTGTTTGACGCGGAGTACCATATTGTCTACATCGGTCCATGATTGTGATAAACTCTGAACTTCCCGGGCCGAACCAATGACAAAGATCCCTTCACGGTTGGAGTTGACCGGCAGCCGGTGAACATTTTCATTTTGAAGAAACCCCATGGGCCCCTGATCGATTCGCAAAATTTTCGCCAGAGAAAGATTCGTTTCATCTGCGATCATGCTTTCCTCGCAGACAATCATATCCGGATTGAGTTCTATGTCTTTTCGAATGACCGGGTCATGAAAACGAACGGTTAAGCTTTCGTTTTCCTGCATAACGGTCGGCGATTTTTCAAGTTTGAAATAAATAGCGCCGTTGTCCCGGCTCTGCTTGTAAAGCCTTTCCAGGCCATCGTCAGCTACTTTAATATTATTCACATAAACATAAGCGCTGCATCCGTCCATGCCAACAGTTTCAGAAACGCTGTTTAATATGCGTTTCATTAACAGCGGACTGCCTTCATGGGCAAAGCCCACGAGAAAAGCGACGGTTTTTTGGCCGGTTTGAATTTCTTTTTTCGTGTCTTGTGATGCCAGAAGATTTTCAAATTCAGACAAAGAAACGACATTTTCGGCCGGATTCAGGCCGTATATGGTATTTAACGGATTGACAGCGGTGTCTGTTGCGACAACAACGGCACCGGCCTTTTTTTCTATCACCGAGTCGGCGAATAAAAATTTTAATGTGAAATCTCCGGGTACGCCCGTGGCTTCAACCAGAGTGGACTTGGGTAATATTTCCACATTGGTATTGTTTGCAACTTCGTTTTCAAGTGCTTTTACCCGATTAATTTCCGTTGACGGGACATCCAGGACGGAGAAATTAAAATCCGCGTCATTATGCTGCGGTACCAGAATGACATGATACCCGCTTTCTGAAATGCGGGAGGCTGCTTTAAGACCGGTATAGCCACCGCCAATAACAGCAATATCCTTCGACAGGTCTATTTTTTCCATATCCGTTTGTAGTTTTGTATTTGTATTCATTTGTTCACCCCCAGATAATTCAGGACTCCGCTGGCGGCCTGACCGGCGTGCGCCATTGAAGCGGCAATATTTTTCGGACCCTGTGCAGTGCCGGCAACAAATATACCGTCAATGGATGTTGAGGTTTTATTGAGTTCATCAGAATTTTTGAAAAAACCGTCCTCGTCCAGAGGGATACCCATTTGCGCGGAAAGTTTTTCATTGTCTGAATTCGGCATGATGCCGATGGAAAGTACTACCAGATCAAATGTTTCCATTGCAGTGGCGCCTTGGGCTTCATCAAAAAGACGCATATTCAGGGTGTCATTTTCCGCTGGGAAAATGTCCACCGGAATGCTCCGAATAAACCGGATGTCATTTTTACAGGTTTCATAAAATACGGGAAAGCTTTTGCCGGTGTTCTGGATATCCATGTAAAAGACCGTGATATCCAGGTCCGGATTTTTGTGCTTAAGTGATTCCGCAGTTCTGAGCGCATAAGGACAGCAGATCTGAGAGCACCAAAGATTGCCCAGATTTTCATCCCTGCTGCCGACACACTGAATAAACGCAATTTTTTGTGCAGCCGCACCGTCTGAGGGCCTGGCCGGAAATCCGTTTTGACGTTTAATTCGTTCAAGGTCCAGTCCGCTGATAACATTGGGGAATTTTTCGTATCCGTAAGTGCCCTTGCGTTCCGGATTAAACGGATCAAAACCCGTGGCAACGATAATGGCGCCTGCGGTCAAATCTTCATAGGACGTTTTATCGGACACGGATATGGCACCTTCCGGGCATATTTCTTTTAAAGTAATTTTATTTTCATCAATTTTTTCCCGGTTAATCGCATACAGGGGCGCGTTGTTTTTCGAATAGCCCTGTAAGATGATGTCATTGTCTTTCAGTTTGTCATAGCAGATACCGCAATCGGTGCATTTTTTAACATCAATGAATGCAGCGGTTTTTTTTAATTTTATTGAATAGTCATTATTTTTTTTAATATTTTCTACTTCAGTGGATAAATGAATATTTATTTTGTCGTTTCCAACAACGTCTTTAAGCATTTTTTCCACGGAACACGCCCCGCACTGCAGACATTCGGACGTCGCTTTGCAGGTATACCCGATGGCATGCCCGCCCAGAAAGCCGCTTTTTTCAACAAGATCTACATTTAATCCTGCTTCGGCAAGTTCCCAGGCCGCTGCCATCCCGGCGATTCCTCCGCCGATGATCATGACATTTTTGGGTTCCATATGTTTTTGCACTCCTTCGTGTTTTTTGTTGCGTATGCCGCAGGGTCTGTTTGTTAAACAGGAATGTTATACCTGTGGTCTTGGGAGCATGCCTGCCCGCTCAGCAATTTCAGGGACTTTGTGTTCCCATTCGATGGCCATTAGATGAACACCGGCAATGCCTTTCATTTCCTTGAATTCCGCAATCTGTTCACAGGCAATCTTGATACCTTCATTTGCCTGTTGTTTTTTGTCCACCCCTTTGAGGCGGTCGATGACGTAGTCAGGAACGTCCATTCCCGGAACTTTGGCTTTCATGTATCGTGCCATACCAAGGCTCTTCATGGGGGTGACACCGGGAAGAATATACGCTTTTTCCGTTAATCCCATGTCATTGGCTCGTTTGACCCATTCTCTCATTTTTTCCATGTTGAAAACGCACTGGGTCTGAATGAAATCCGCGCCAGCCTGGATTTTTTTGGCCAGGCGATAGACCCGCCATTCAAAAGGTTCCGCAAAGGGGTTCGCTGCTGCGCCGATAAACATTTTGGGTGCCTCATCAATTTCCTGTCCGTTTAAAAATATTCCTTCATCCCGCATGTTTTTGACCATATTAATTAATTGTGTTGAATCAATGTCAAAAACACCTTTGGATTGGGGGTGGTCACCAAACTGCTGGTGGTCACCGGATAGACACAGTATATTTCTGATTCCGTGGGCGTATGCGCCGAGTATATCCCCCTGCATGGCCAATCGGTTCCGATCACGACATACCATCTGGTAATTGGGTTCAAGTCCTTCGGAAATGGCAAATAAGGAAGCCGCCCAGCTGGACATTCGCACAACGGCTGTCTGGTTATCCGTGATATTCACCGCATCAACCATCCCTTTTAAAGGAGCGGCTTTTTTCTTGAGGGCTTCAATATTTGAACCGCGGGGGGGACCCAGTTCTCCAGTGAAAGCAAAGTGTCCGGCGGTTAATATTTTTTCAAGTGTGCTTCCTGATTTCATAATCTGTTCCTCTTCTTAAAATTCTTTAATTATCGATGGCATCTGGATAATCGTATCGATAAAAATAGTATATAAAAGGTTGATATTATAAATTATTATTCCGATAATGCTTTTCGTTCCTCATACCCAGGCTGAATCAGTGTCTGAGGTTTCTGGTTCCGCCAGTCATTTGGTGGGCAAATTTTAATGATATTTTCTAGGCGGCCCTGTTTTGAGAGGCGTTCATAAATCATGTGCCATGCACAGGGCTGGTCTTTATTAATTTCGCAGCTTTCCTGATTTGTGCCACCGCAGGGACCGTTAAACAGGCTTTTAGCGCACATGGTTACCGGGCAGACGCCGCCGGTCATGCCAAGAACGCATGTGCCACAGGCTTTGCAGCGTTCTTCATACCATCCGACATCTTTGTTGACCCCGATAAAAGTAGTATTAACCGCCGGGAAAACCGGGATTTCCGGGTAGCGTTCAGCTAAAAACTGGATGCCGGCGCCGCATGCCATGGAAAGCAGAGCATCGTATTCACCCGCAATGTCCTTGATCTCATCTAAAAATTCAAAGTCGCATTGCCGTTGAACCGTGGCTTCGCCGAATGAGGCCGGCGCAGATTCCGATTTCTGGCTTAATTTAAGCTCAGCGCTCAAAACTCCGACTTCTTTTTCACCACCAGTCAGGCAGACGGCGACACACGTTCCGCAGCCGACGATCAGAATTTTTTTGTAGCCTTGAATCAATTCCTTGATTTCATCAAAAGGTTTTCTTTCTGCAACAATCATGAGGCTTCCCTCCTTTGTAAGCGAAACAAACAATATCTGCCGTTGTGAGTTCTATATAATGGATCATCAATAGAATCGGGAAATATGTTATTCCAAGTGTATCTCATTAAATTATCTAACATTAATTTGCAAGGTCGTTTCTTTTCATAAAACGGCCACCAAAACAAATCTGGCATCTTAAAAAAAAGAATAAAATATACAACATGAAAAAAGATACAAAGTCAAGGAAGTTCCTGCCGGTTTTTTAGAATTATATAAGCTGAATAATTTTATTGAATTGACAGGGAAATATTACTTGCATAAAATACAAAGATTTTCATATCAGGTGAAACGCATGTTATCCTGGAATAAAGGTTTAAAAAATATAAAGCGGATATTTATTGTAGCCGGGCTGATTTGCGTAAGCTTTTTGACCGGAACGAATTTGTCCGCGTTCAACGGCCCGAATAGTGAGTGGGGGAAACAAGGGATAACTGAAAATCAGGTTTTAGACAACCTTCAGGATGCATCGGTTAATTTTCCGGTATACTTATATTTTGCCGACATTACGAGCCAGTATCTTCTGGGCGAGGAGAAACCCGGCCTCGGGTCAGATGATCCGGTCGTTTTTTGCCGGCAAATTATTGACGCTCTGATTCAGGGTTCTTCCAGCGGGCTGGCCCCGACCATACCGCCGGCAACGGAAATAAGAGCGATATATATCGATAATAAAACAGCTTATGTTGATTTAAGCCGGGAAGTTGCGGCGTCGCATCCGGGCGGGATTCTATCTGAATTGATGACCATTTATTCAATTGTGAATACTCTGGTACTGAACGTTGGTGGAGTGGATCAGGTCAAGATATTAATAGGGGGACAGGACGCGGAAACATTATCCGGTCATATCGATATCCGGTTCCCTTTAAATGCGGATATGCTTTTAATACGATGAAAAGTAAACAAATCAGCCAAATCAGGAATATCGGGATTATTGCCCATATTGATGCGGGAAAAACAACCGTTACGGAGCGAATCCTTTACTATACCGGCCGATCCCATAAAATCGGGGAAGTCCACGACGGCGAAGCGGTGATGGACTGGATGCCGGATGAGCAGGAACGGGGGATTACAATTACATCAGCAGTGACCACCTGTAACTGGAAAAATAGTGAAATCCAGATCATAGACACCCCTGGACATGTGGATTTTACCATAGAAGTAGAACGGTCACTTCGGGTTTTAGACGGCGCTGTCGGTGTGTTCTGTGCAGTGGGCGGCGTGGAACCACAGTCTGAGACGGTCTGGCATCAGGCGGATAAATATCTGGTCCCGAAAATGGTGTTTATTAATAAAATGGATCGCATTGGCGCGGATTTTTTCAGAACTGTTGACATGATCATCCAGCGCCTGAACGCTAACCCGCTGATCCTGCAGCTTCCCGTCGGACATGAAGACAGTTTTAGAGGGGTGATTGATTTGCTGGAAATGAAGCAGATCATATGGGATTCCGACGATCCCAATACTGAGATTCATACCACCGATATTGATGATGAATATGCCGACCAGGCACAAGAATACAGAGACAAGCTGATTGAAAGGGTCTCTGAATTTGATGATGAAATTATGGAGGCGTATCTGGAGGAGACTGCCATACCGGATGAGCAACTGAAAGCGGCCATTCGAAAGGCGACTCTCCAGCTCAAGCTGGTTCCGGTGCTTTGCGGGTCCGCATTAAAAAATAAAGGAATTCAGTTGCTGTTAGATGCAATCGTCAAATTTTTGCCCAGTCCCGCAGACGTGCCGCCGATTCAGGGACATCATCCGGAGACCGGCGAGCTGGTGGAATGCACGGCCAGAAAAAATGCGCCCTTGGTGGCCTTGATTTTCAAGGTTTCCATGACGGAGGGTCGGAAATTATCGTTTGTCCGGATTTACAGCGGCCAAATGAAGGCCGGGGCGGAAGTGTATAATCCTTCCCGAAAGAAAACGGAAAAAGTTTCCCGGATTTTACGGATGCATGCCAATAAGCGGGAACGGGTGGATGAAGCGTCGGCGGGCAGTATTGTGGGGATTGTCGGACTTAAAGATTCATCCACCGGAGAAACGCTCTGTGCGTCGGATTCGCCGGTTTTGCTGGAAAAAATGGAATTCCATAAGCCGGTTATTTCAATTTCAGTGGAACCGAAAACCCACAATGACCAGGAAAAGCTGGATCAGGTGCTGGAGAAATTGCTGGCGGAAGACCCAACTCTTCAGGTGAAGCAGGATGAAGATACCGGCCAGACCATATTGTCCGGGATGGGAGAGCTTCATCTTGAAATCATTACCAGCCGGATGCAGCGAGAATTTAATACCAATGTGAATATTGGTAAACCCCAGGTGGTGTATCGTGAAACACTGGCCAAAAAGGGCTCCGCGTCAGCAATATTTGATAAGGAAGTGGCAGGTCAGCGCCATTTTGCTGAAGTTGAATTGAAGATTCAACCGCTGCCCCGAGGCAGCGGTAACCATTTTTTATCTGAAATCGATCCGGATATTATTCCGGAAACGTTTTTGGCTGCCATTGAAAAGGGCGTTAAAGATGCCATGGAATATGGGGAGTTGATGGGATACCCGGTGGTGGATATTGAAGCGGTGTTGACCGGCGGCAGTTACAAGGACTCACAGGGTACGGAGCTGGCTTACACGGTCAGTGCATCAATGGCCTGCCGTGAAGCGCTTAAAAAAGGGGAGTCTTTTTTGCTTGAGCCGATTATGGATGTGGAGGTGTTTGTGCCGGAATCTTTCATGGGAGAAGTGATCGGTGATCTAAATGCCCGGGGCGGTAAAATTGAGTCCATTTCATCAAAAGCAGACAGCCAGATTATCGCAGCCATTGTTCCGTTGTCGAAGATGTTCGGTTATTCAACGGCCTTGCGCTCTTCTTCTCAGGGGCGGGGAAATTTTACCATGAAGTTTTCGCATTTTGATAAGAGTTGATTTTAAAACCTATTCACTCGAGTCCTTTTTATCAGTATCCTTTTTCTTGCCGATCCCAAAAAAATTGGTGGGGGGATCCAGGTCTTTCAGCAGCTGTTTGATCTTTTCAATTTGCGCAGGATCTTTTTCAAGCTCCAGGGATTTATTTAAATGAAATTTGGCGTTTAGCCGGTTTTTGTTTTTTACGTAATACTGCCCCAGATTGTAATGGGCATTGGCTAATCTGTTCAGTTTTCCTTCGGTTTCCCCGAGATAAAAGTAGACATCAATATTGTCCGGATCATCTTTTATGATTGCTTTAAACGTATCGGCCGCCTCCTCATAACGGCCGAGCGCCATCTGGGTGCGTCCGATATATAATTGGCCGATTTTGAATCCTGTAGCTGATTTTTGTGTTTTTTCGAATGTTTTTAGTGCTTCGAGGTAGTCTCCGGTCAGAAAGTAGGCGATTCCGAGGTCGATTCCGATATCGGGATCGACCGGATTTTTTTGAGAAGCAATGATTAAGTGATCAATCGCTTCTTTCGGGTTTCCCTTTCGATTAAGGGTAAGACCGTATCCGTATTGTGCCATGAAATTGTCCGGGTTCTCTTCAACCTGGCCTTTGAAAAGGCGCAAGGCAGTATCTGTATCCCCATAAAGTGCCACCATTCGGGTATGCGCCCGCTCAAATGCGTAATTTTTTTTAGTTGGTGGCGGCGGGCTTTTTTCCAGGAGATTGTCAAGGTATAAAATCCGTTCATCGGTTGCCGGATGGGTTTTAAGGTAAGTGGGGATTTCTTCCGCATCAAACCAGTCCACAGACCGGATTTTTTTCAGTATGGAAAGAAGGCCGTATAAACTATATCCGGCTTTTTGAAGATATGTCCGTCCGATCTGGTCTGCCTGCATTTCATGTTCCCGGCTGTAAGCCAGGGCCATGGACTGACCCGCAGCCATGGACCCGATGGTCAGCGCACTGCCCACCGTGCCCGCCCCGCCTATGCCGATAAGAATTCCGGCAATCACCCCGGCCATGGTTGCCATACTTGTTTTTTTTGATTTTTTCATCATTTCCGAGATATGCCGGCACGAGACATGAGCTATTTCATGGGCAAGCAGCGCTGCAAGTTCATCTTCGCTTTCCAGTGCGCAAAATAGACCGGAAAATATGAAGATATTGCCCC
>JAJRPH010000205.1 GCA_024280875.1 Deltaproteobacteria bacterium
ACTGCCTTCCAGAAGGATCGGCCGGGAAATATAGTAACAGAATTTTACCGGTCGCGGAAAAGGCCCCCAACCGAACCACACCGGAATCGAATACTTGGAATGTCCCAGAATACGGCCAAACAGGCGCATTTTACCGAGTATGCGGTAGGTATCGTCCGTGCCGATCCCCATGTGAAGAATGATGGGCACCCCGGTTTTCATTGCCACTTCGATAAACCCGTAACTCTTCTCCCAGTGCAGCTTATAGCGGCCTTCGGACCCTTTCATTGCATCCCGGGCACCGCCTGGATATACGTTCACCATGTTTCCGGCTTCAAGAAACCGGACGGCATTCTCCTGGGTCCCGGTTAATGCCCCCATCCGATTCCAAAAAGTACGCGAGATTGGATCGAGAAACAGGTGGTAGTCGCCCAATCCCCGAGGCATTCGTCCGGTGGCATTATAAATTGCAAAAAAAATAAACGCTGCATCAAGGCCCATAATTCCGTGGTTTCCCACCAGAAGAGCCGGGCCCTGCCTGGGAAGATTCTCGAGACCGATATAAGTTGGCCGGAAATAAAGGGAGAGGAACTCGATAAACGGGCAGAGTTTCTTCATCAGATCCTGATCCATGGGATCATTGTCAGGATAAACGTCAGGCGGAGCCTTGAACATATAGTCTTGAAACATCGGTGCGCTCTCCTTTGACGTTGCTTCACTGGGGAATGTAGGGTCATTCCTCACAATTCCTCTTATTAAGTTGGGGCCATCATAAAAAAACATTTGACTGAAAAAGAAATTAAAAGAACGTCTCGAAAAAGCGCATATCAAAGCAAGTCTGCTTTTTGGTTTTGGAAACCACTACAAATTAAAATTAAGAGCAAGCGGCTATTCGACGTTAAGGTTCATTTCTTATCCAAAACTTGTCTTACAATGTTAGCAAGCGTCCGACGATCAACTGGTTTTAAGACAAACTTCCTTATACCCACTTCCATGAACAATGAAATGGGGATCCATCGGCGCACATAGCTCATCCGTGCCCTTGCGGCTGAAGGTGAGGATCTGCTGAACAAGATCTTTGGCGCGTAAACCCGATGTTTTAATCTGTGCCAGATGATCGGCTTTCACGTCCTTACCATTTTTGACATCTTCAGCGGCAAGTTCGGCATAACCTATGATTGACATAAGGATATTGTTAAAATCATGGGCAATCCCTCCTGCCAGGGTGCCGATGGCCTCCATTTTTCTTGCATGAAAGAGGTCCTCCTGCATTTTGATCTTTTCGGTAATGTCTATGACCGAGTGGACGAAATACTCAAGATCCAAGTTCTCATCAAAGACCGGTGCGATTGATGCCTGGAATGTTTTTCCCAGCTTTTTATGCTTTATAATCGTATCATGGCGCTGATAATCCTGTCTTGCTTCGAGAATGGGACATTTTTGACAGGGCTCTGACACGCCACTGAGAATCTCATAGCAATAACGGCCAATAAGGTCCTCCTCCTTTACTTTGAACAAGGAACACGCAGCCGCATTCACTTTGATGATATGCATGTCTTTGTCCTGGATGGTCATAATGTCCTTGATGGCGTTAAAAGACCTTTCCCATTCCTGTTGGGCTTTTCGCAACTTGTTTTCTGCTTCCACCCGTTCAGAGACGTCATGAAAGACGAGAACCGTTCCAATGCAATGCCCCTCAGTATCGATAATCGGCGCGCCGCTGTCGGCAATGGGATATTCCTTGCCGTTTTTAGAAATAAGGACGGTATGGTTGGCAAGTCCGACAATATATTTCCGTTTCAGCACTTCCTTGACCGGATTCACGACCGGTTTTCTGGTTTTTTCATTTACAATATTAAATATTTCGTGAATATCCTGACCAATCGATTCTTCCATCGTCCAACCGGTAAGGTTTGAAGCTACTGGATTGAGATAGGTTACTCTGGCAGTTGTGTCGGTAGTAATCAGGGCGTCGCCCATGGACCGCATGGTGACTTTGAGCCATTGTTCTCTCGCCTCAGCCTGGAATCTGGCTTTCTGGATCTCTTTGAAATTTGAGGCTCTCTTTTTTTCAACGAGAAAAATCATTGTTACAAATAAAAATAAGAGGAGGACCTCGCTTATTAAAAGTACCGTTCGGGTTTGCTGAAATTTACGCATATCCTGCATGATGTGATACTGCATCGCTTTTTCAAGCTCGTCCGACCGGCTTAAAAAATCCAGGAAAAGCCGGTCGTGTTCCTGGTTTTTTGTGAGGATTGTCCCTGTTTCCCTCGCATGCTGCCACTGTTCTGCAATGAGTAGCCTTAATCCGGAAATCTGTGAGCGAATCTTGTTGATAAGCGCCCACGAGAAAGGATCGTTAACAGCTAAAAAAGTCCCTTTGGCATTTTTTCCGCCTTCGAGCATTGCCTTGGCGTACCAATCGCTGATGTCCAGGTGTTCATAAACCAGTTCGATCTTCACATCTTTTTCGTTGGAGAGAATTTTCTCAAAAAGCATGTTGGCCATCGTGGTTTCAAATTTCATTTCAGCGGCCGCATCAACAAGGGGAGAATATTTTATCGATATCTGTAGGCCAAGGTTGAATTCGGAATAGACAGTATAAAAAAGAAACCCCATGGCAATGAACAGCAAGGGATAGAACCACCTGATGTCGGGCAGCCTTTCATCTTTTTTATTTTGTTGCTTGGAATTGTCTGTAAACATGTCTGAATAATATATTAAGGGAAATTGTGTGTCAATAGGATTGCCAGCGGCGGATGATAATTTTTAAATGAGTTCGGGTGTTTAAACCGGAAGGCGTATTGCCGGGAAGCGCTTTTGAATATGGAGTTAACCGGGAGAGAGTTTAAGTCTGTGATGATGAGGATCAATATAATATTTATATTTAGCCGGCATGTGAAGATTAAAAAAAAGTGGTAATTCTAAAAAATGTCGGTTAAAGGTATAGCTATAAAGATATCACAAATTACCCGTAAGCGTTCACAGGGCACC
>JAJRPH010000206.1 GCA_024280875.1 Deltaproteobacteria bacterium
AATCGTCATTGACGATAACCGCGCCGCAGGATTCAATCATGCTAAAGGCTTCCGGATCACACATGACATTGCCGAAAAGGTAAACCGGTATTCCGCCGGTTTCGGGAGTATCCATATCCGGCGTATCCCTCAGCTGTTTTAATCGAGCGATGGTTTCATCAAAAGAAGTTGTAGATGCCTGGTTATATAAAGTCTGTAATGCGGATGTGCCCCCGATTAATTGGCCCTTGCGAAACCGGGACGCTATTTCAGTGAGCAGTTGCGCAATCTCATTGAATTTATCAATACTGTTGTTAATGGCAGCCGGATCAATTTTCTTCCCGCGCCACTTGCCAAGGGTATCCGTGACACGAACCACTTTATTTTTGAAAAAGGAAATGGATAGATCATCAGCGGTTGCCGGAAGATCCAGTAAAATGGTGTTGTTGTTTTTTCGGATCACATTCCATGCGTCCGCCATCCGGCGCATGGCATCGCAGCTGTTAATAAAAACAGCGCCTTCAAGATCTGGCAAATCGTCGCTTAAGGCCCGGTCCAGGATACGTTTGATGGTGGGGCACAGGTTGTCATGGAGCAGGTGGCCGGATTGGTCCGGTACGTCCCCCATGGGCAGGATGCGATACGGCGCGAAACCTGCCGCATCAATCAGCGGCAGCGGCGTATAGGCACAGGTAAAACCGATTTTCTGTTTTGTTTCCATTGGTTAAATCCTTTTTAAAGCAACCGTTGCCGGTATGTGGTTTTGGAAATTTTACAAATATTACCGGTATGAATGCACTTTGTCTAATATAAATTTGATTAAAATTTGATTTTAAGGATGTTCTTTAAAATAATACATATTGAGTTAAGAGACTAAAACACATATATCCCTTCCCATGAACGCATACCAGAAAGAACAGCTTGAAGCCCTTCAGATGATCCGGCAGCATCTGGGCAAATTGCCGGATTCTGAAATCAAATCTTTAAAAGCTGAAATTGCGGATTACCTTGAATTCCGGTCAAAAGTGGCCGTTTTTCTGGAAAAATATTTTCAGGATATCTGCACGGGAAAATGTTATCACAGCCGGCTCAGCGCTTGCTGCTCCAAAGACGGGATTATCGCATTTTTTGCGGATGTGGCAATTAATGCATTGACCGTAGCAAAAGATGATTTGGACAGGCTGGAACAGGCCATACAAACCCCGGCAAATGATTTTAAATGTATTTTTTTATCGGAATCAGGATGCCTCTGGCAGGTCAAGCCTATTGTCTGTGAAATGTTTCTTTGCGATGAGGCTGAGAACAGGGCATTTGAAGATGATTCCGAAGCCCTGAAACAGTGGAAAGCATACAAGGAAATCAGGAAAAGCTACACCTGGCCGGACCAGCCCGTTTTATTTGAAATGCTGGAAAGTTATTTTATTGAAAAAGGCTATAACTCCAGCCTGATGTATATTCACAACAGCCCGGGACTTTTGCGGATCAAGCGGAATCGGGAGGAATAAAAATGAACATCCAACATTGAACATCAAATGATTAAATCGCTTCGCCAGTTTATAGTTTATAAAATCAGGCAGAATACCTTATTCGAACTCAAGGTTACGGCTTTGGACGAAAGCCAAAATTTTATCTGCTGCTCCGCCGTCAATGGCCATGGCGATTTTGTCGCCATATACCAGATAGCCCAGATTCTCCGCTGCATATCGGAATTGTTTAATATTCATTTTTTCTGTTCCTTGCAATCCTTTTTTACCACAGAGGTCGCAGAGAAAAGACTTAATTTTAATATAGTTACCTCTATGGTTAATTATAATTTTTACTGTATAATTCGCATTGTTGTTTTACTGAAACGAATGGGCTACAAAAATTTTTGCCTGGGAGAGCGAGTCCGGATTTTTAACACAAAACCGATCGTCTTTGAGCAAGGCGGCCAGCAGATGCTCCTTTGAGAACATCAGGTAGCCTTTATCGGAAAACAGTTTAAACAAATGGTCAATGGAACAGGATTTATGGCCGGGTTTTAATATATTGTAACAGAAATCCACCGTTTCTCCGGACAGGTTCATTGTCTCCGGTTTGATCACCCAGTTGAAATCATCTTCATTTTTCCCGGATGCGACCAGCACCTCAAAAATAAAATACAGAACATCCGGATCTTCAGGCAGCTTTTTGTGAATCTCTTGAAGGGTTTCAATGGCTTTTTCATATTCGTAGTTAAAAAAATATGCCTGCGCCAGAGAGAAACGGGCAAAGTGGTCTTTGGGATATTTTTCCAGCTGTTCCAGGTGGAGGCTGATCAATGTTTCAAAATCCTCTTTTGCCCATAGTTCGTCTTCAATATCCAGCCATTCGTCATCCGCTTCAAAATCGGCGAAAAAATCGTCTTTAACCGGAATATGTCTTTGAATGCGTTCTTCGGGAAAAGGGATGATATTGTTTTTTCCAGATTTTTTTTTCATTTTTTAAAAGAGCACCTGCGATAATTAATAAGGTTCAAGTTGTAAGATTCAGGCTGTTCCCGGTTACCTGATAATATTGTTGAGCACAGCCGGCAGTTTATGTTTTAAAACCGCGCGCTGCCATCTGCGGATATACTTTTCCTGTAGTTTATGCCGATTTTGCGGGGTCGTCCGGGCCTTGTCAAAATCGATGATAAACAGGTTGTTTTCATTGTCCACCAGGATATTGCCCGGGTGAAGGTCTACATGGTGGATTTGGTTTTCAACCAGGATGCCCAATTGCCGCGCCAGGTCCTGCATCACGATACTGGCCGAGTTCGGGTTTTGTCTGCTGAGTTCTACAAGCGTGCATGCATTTTGAATTTCCCGGGTAACCAGCCAGGCATGGTAGAAGAATTTTCCCCGATACGCAAAGGCAATGGGTTTTGGTACACGAATCCCCAATCGATCAAGAAACAGCAGGAGTTCATATTCTGACTGGCATCTGTATTTTGAAAATTTTAGATAGGTATTGCGGTTAAAATTCCGGATCACACCGCCCCGGGTATAGTTTTTAACCACCACCGGTCCAATGCCTTTGAGCCGGATAGTTGACACAGCCGCCCGGCCGCCCAAAACAGCTTCAGCTGTTTGCACGGGTTTTTCAAAGCATGAAACCAGCAGTTGTTTATGCTTTTTCGTCAGCTTTATCCCTGCGCCGATATGGTATGATTGATAGAATTTGATTTCTGCCATTTTATTTTTAACCTGTCATTGTTATGCCGGATATTTTTCTAACCCCAGTTCAATTTTTTCAATCACCTCTTCGGCGGATATCCGCGCCATCCGGCCGGGCCTTGTTTTACGGGTGATGGGCATATTTTCTTCACCCTGATCATGGTACTTGTCAATCAGCAAATCATGATATTTCCGGTAAGGACCGCATCTTCTGGGATTGGAATACCCGTACAGACCGATGGTCGGAACATTTAAAGATACTGCCATGTGGAGCGGACCGGTATCCGGTGACACGATAAGCCGGGAGCCGGAAATCTGCATCATGGTGGTGCGGATCGGTTTTTCAAGGGCGATGACCGGTCCTTTTCGGCACAGCCGGCATATTTTTTTCGCGTTGTTTTTTTCCAGTTCACTGGGGCCGCCGATGAGCATGGGCTGCAGATCCAGTTCCCGGTCAACGTAATCAATTGTTTTCGCGTACTTTTCAAGGTCCCAGTCCTTGTCCCGGCTTGACGACGCGATCACAAAACCGATGATTGGTCGTTTCAGGCGGTCAAAAAAAGACTGCTGCCATTTTTTTTCTTCTTTAGTGAATTCAAAGTTCCACTCAACGGGATAATTTTTGATATCCAGATAATCCAGAAATTCAAAAAATTGGTCCTGAACATGTCGCATGGGTGCGGGCGGAATCCGTTTGTTGGTCACCAGCCAGTGCAGTTCCTTGGATCGCTTGAAATCAAAGCCGAGTTTATTTTTTGATTTTATAAACAGGGTAATCAAGCTGACTTTGGCACTGACCTGGGGAAGAATAACCAGATCATAGGATTTTTCACGCAGATGCTTGAACAGGTTTAACCATGCCCTGTAGTCTCCGTTCCGGTTAAATGGTATAAACTGATCAACGTTTTTCTGGTGTTTGACCATATCATAGGGAAGCGTCTGTAGCACCCAGGTTAAATGGGCGTCAGGATAGCCTTTGCGAAGACCGTTGACAAGCCCCAATGCATGGACCGTATCGCCGAGTGCGGAAGTCCGAATTAAACAGATTTTTTTCGCTTCAATTCTGGGCATTTTTCTTCTTGTGTCCTGATAATTTTTTCTGTCTGATTGAAATAATTGCTCGGGTTTCAAGCTTTTATGTAAAAATTGTATGTAAAAAGATATTTTGCTTGACACAAAATTGTGAATCTATATGATTTTTTCCAAAAAATCAATTCATTATCTGTTTCGATCCCGCAAAAATAAAATAAAAAAGGGAAGATCATCTATGAAGGTCGAGGTGTCCATTGGTGAACTGGTTGATAAAATATCCATATTGTCAATTAAGCTCAGGAAGATAAAAAATCCGGAAAAGCTGAAAAATATTCAAAAAGAGTATGATATTCTGGTTAAATCAATGGCCGAAGAAGGCATTGACGTGACTTCCGACGAATTTACGCGGCTGGAGGAAATCAATCTGAAACTCTGGGACATCGAAGACCGTGTCCGGTTAAAGGAAGCCGCTTATGCCTTTGACGATGAGTTTATCGAACTGGCCCGCAGTGTCTACTTTATCAATGACGACCGGGCGGCAGTCAAGAAAGAGATTAATTTGAAATTCGGCTCCGACCTGGTGGAAGAAAAGGAGTATGTGGAATATAAATAGCCATGCATCGCAAGTTTTGAGGATCAATTTGCAAAAATGCATGCCGAGCAATGGCGAAAGCAGCGCAACACGGAAATTGATCATTCTGCGCTGATATTGTTAGTATTTATAGTTTAAGATCGGTCAAACATGAAAATTATTACAAATTGAACCAAAGCCCAATAAAAGAGCCTTACAAGCGTGCGATGGTGTCTGAAATGAAAAAAGGATCGGATAAATCATATTCCCTTTCGGTTATTATTGTTGCCATGAATGAAGAAGACCGAATCACTTCCTGCCTGGAGTCCGTATTCTCTATCGCGGATGAGATAATCGTCCTGGACAGTGGCAGCACTGATCGTACAGTTGAAATAGCAAAGGCGTATTCGGATAAGGTTTTTGAAACAGACTGGCCCGGATATGGTCCTCAAAAACAGCGGGCACTGGAAAAGGCGACCGCTGAATGGGTGTTGTCCATTGATGCAGATGAAGCGTTATCGCCGGAACTTTTTAGTGAAATCCATGAAGTGCTTTCCGCTTCACCGGAAGAGATTGGGTTCATGCTGCCATGGGCGGTTACGATTTTCGGGGAGACATTGAATCATGGAAGGAGTGCCCGGGCGCCATTGAGATTGTTCAAGCGTAAGGGGTCGCGCTTTACCAGTTCCCTGGTCCATGAAAAGATTCTGCTGCCCAAAGGTAAAATTAAAAAGTTGAATGGGCGGTTGTTGCATTTTACCCATCGTGATTTCGGGCATTATATGGAAAAAAACCGGCATTATGCGTGGCTGGGCGCACAAAAACGCTTTGCCTCTAGAAAAGCGGGATTTGGTCTGACCGGCGCAGCCCTAAGGGCGCTGTGGACTTTTATTCAAATCTATTTCATACGGCTGGGATTTTTAGATGGCAGGCTAGGGTTTCTTGTTGCAGTCATGTACAGCCAGGGAAGTTTTAATAAATATGCCGGATTATGGACATTGAGACATCAGGCATTGCTGAAGCGGAATGAGGAGGCATCGGAATAATTGAGAAAGTATTTGTTCTTTATTAGCCAGCTCTATGGGTTTGCCATTGTCAGGCCGCTTCAGGATTTGATTGTCAGTCGCGGTGATGAAGTGGCATGGTTTTTTGAAAATCCGGACAAATTACTTCCGAACCTTCGGCCCAGTGAAAAGATTTTAAAAACCGTCGCTGAAGTCAAGGCGTATAATCCCTGCGCGGTTTTTGTTCCCGGCAATGTGGTGCCTGATTTTTTTCCGGGAATAAAGGTCGAGTTGTTTCACGGGTTTCATGCCAGAAAGCGGAGTGACGAAAGAGGGCATTTCAGAATCCGGAATTTTTTTGACTTGTACTGCACCCAGGGTCCGGACACCACCATACCGTTTAAAACTCTTGCGAAAGAGCACGGTTCTTTTGAGGTCATGGAAACGGGCTGGTCCAAAATGGACCCCCTGTTTGAGATGCACACCCGCACAAGGCTGAAAAAAATCCGGAAAGTCGTTTTGTTGACCTCTACATTTACCCCAAGTTTAAGCGCTGCGCCGGTCCTGTTTGAAACGGTCCGGCAATTAGCCGGGACCGGAAAATGGAAGTGGCTGGTCAATTTTCATCCCAAGATGGATGAAGGGGTACTGGGAAAATACCGGTCCATTCAGAGTGATAACCTGATTTTAATTGAAACGGATGATGTAATTCCACTTTTAAAAGAAGCCGATATTATGGTTTCAGACACGTCTTCGGTTATCTCGGAGTTTCTGCTGCTGCAAAAGCCGGTGGTGACGTTTAAAAATCAAGCTCCCGGCCCGCATTTGTTGAATATCACCTCGCCGGAAAAGCTTGAAGAAATGATTGCACTGGGGCTGACCTATCCGGAATCCCTGATAAAAGAGATTAAAGCATATTCAGATCATATACATCCTTACAGGGACGGGCGGTCAAGTATCCGGGTTCTGGAAGCGACGGACCGGTTTGTTGCCAAGGGGCGTGATCATCTCAAGCCCAGGCCGTTTAATCTCATCCGGCGTTTGAAGATCAGAATGAAGCTGAAGTATTTTCGGTTCTGATGGTTTTGTTGTTCAAGCCAAGCTTATTATAATATTTCTGTTATTCCGCGATCATGCATTCAAACATTTTCTGTGTATTGGCTACCGTTGTCGCGATATTAAAGTCATTTTTGATCCGATCCCTGGCCGCCTGCGCCATCCGGTATTTTTTATCCGGATCTTTTAACAGCTTCATGATTGCCTTTGCAATGGCTTTGGCATTTATGGGTGGGACTACGAATCCGCATTCATTGTCAACCACCAGCTCCGGCAGACCGCCGATATCAGATACAATGGGAACAGTTTTTGATGACATGGCTTCAATGACTGCCCTGGAGAGGCCTTCCCTTTTGGTGGAGGGCATGATAAACGCATCACTGGCAGCAAAGATCGCCGGTGCGTTGTTTCTGAATCCGGCCAGGATAATATTTTTTTTAAACGGGCTGCTATCAATTTTTGCGCGTAGTTTCTTATCATTCTCAAGTCTGCCCAGAAGCAGGAAATAAACCGGTGCGTCCGAAGGCAGATAGCGAGCGGAATCAATCAGGTAATCGATGCCTTTGTGTGGTCTGTTTCTACCGGCAAATGTGACTACAAAAGCATTTTGAGGAAGCTTAAATTCGGACAGGTCTGCCGGAGGCTGCCGGTACCAGGAAATATCATGCCCTTTATAAATGGCAACAACCTGGTCAGACGGTACCTTTTTCCACAAAAAATTCATTTGAACGATATGGTCACGGACCGCGTTTGAAACGCATACAATCCGGTTTACCCGGGGATGCAGGTGAGTGGTCAAAGAGGCCGGGGAGGTAAAACTGATATTGCCTATGGTTCCGCGATAGGTGGCAATTTTAAAGTTCATGCCCCTTGTCGCGATCATTACATTTGAGGCTGCCTTATTATTGAAACAATACAGAATATCATACGGATGTTTTTGAAGATGCTGTTTTAAATATCGAATGCCCGATAAACTGAGTCGGGTGTTTAAATTCAGATCATATGCAGTTATACCGGATCGGACCAGTCTTTCATAATATTTTCCGGTGGGGTTGCAGATAACGCTGATATCCACCCCTGCATTTTTTAATCCGATAAACAATTCTGTTTCCGGCAGATCACTGCGATCGGTGATGCACAAAACTCTGTAATTCATTTCTACCTGTCTGAGATCCCCTGATTGGATGTTGTTAAATGTAATATGGCAGCAGTTAATATAATATAAACGCTGATATTAATATTGCGGTAAAAAATCGTTTCCGTTAAAGCAAAAATCATAAACGATCCAACCAGTATAATACCAGTAAAGGCCATATCATTTTGCGGGT
>JAJRPH010000207.1 GCA_024280875.1 Deltaproteobacteria bacterium
AAAACCTCGCCGGAGGCGAAAAATAACAAAAAAACCGAAAACGCTATCTCAAAAAATAAAATTGCAAGTATCATATTAATAATCAAGGTGTTATATTGTAGTAAAAAAAGTTAACCGGACAGCAGTGAAGTCATATTTTTAAACTGCAAGCATTTAGTCCAAATATTTTTTAGAGCCTCTAATTGTTTGGTTATTACGAGAGCAAGATGAGTATATCTTATAATTCGGTAAGAACCGATTCTATCGGGTTCCTTATTTTTAGAAAATTCGGTAATACTGTTGATAGAGCCCTCAAGACAGAACAGAAATTCGAAATGGCCAGTTCTAAATATTGAGATTTTGTGACCGTCACCTTCCTCCAAATTTTTTGTTCTAATGTTTGTCATTCCATTTTCATCAGGCATAATGTCATATTTATTTATATCGGGCTCCCAGAAGCCATCACCGGGCAAATTAATACCATTTAGGGCCTCTATTATGGAATCATCCAAGGGATCTATAGAGTCGTCATCAACGCGTAATGGCGTTATGCTTGCCACTACCCAAATTTGAGATTTTGAAAAAGAAACCCAAGAATCATACATCTTTTCAAGATACTGGGAATTATCGATTGGTTTGAATGAAAGAACTCCGTGTTCAAGTTGTTCAGATACCCATTTCTCATGGTCATTTTTGATTTGATGCAGTTTTGAAGATGGCCATGAGTCAGCCAATTTGTCTATTTCGGAGTGGTGGTTTGGACATAGTAACATCAGATTTGAGTAATCATTTCTTTTAGCAAAAGGTAGTGCGTCATTTCCTCTAGGTCCTTCTTTAGTACGGCTGACAATATGGGCTATTTCTCCGATTGTCTCGGCTGAACCGTCAGGAGATAGTTCAATCTTACAAATCGCACATCTGTTGCCAGATCTTCCCCACAATAATTTGATATCTTTAATGCGCATGTGGAATAATTCCTTAATATAACGCGGCGGTTGAGCCGCGAGAATCGCAGTCGGCTCCAAAGCCCTTGATAGGCGGAGCGCGAAGCGCGGAGCCATCAAGGACATTGGAGTGAGCTGCACGCCTGGGGTCAAACCTTGATTTAAGGCTTATAGCTAAAGCTCAACAGCATCGACGGCGGTAAAGATTTTTTTCTTTAACCGCCGTTTCTTTTTGGGGCGGTGGGTGGGAATAGATCTTTAATCAGCTGGCCGCTGTCCTTTTTCTTTCGCCCTGCCTGACGGGAAAAATGTCGGTTTACATAATGCAATTTTATCAGATGGCATTTTTACCTTATTGTTTTTTTAAGATAGCAAAAATTCTGTCTGATCAAAATTTGTTATGTAAAAGTGCAGTTTATCATGACAGGCAGGGCGTTACGAGAATAATATCACAGCAAATAAGGTAAAATCCAACAGCACAAATCAAAATCTTTACTCCCATTGCATCTTAAATAGCGATTCGGCATTCCAGAAGGAATTAACACCGCAGACAAGCGCAATAATTCTTCAACAGTCTGTTACCGACCAACCAAAAAAATACGGGATATACCACATCACGTGATATACCCCGTATAATAGAAACACCGTTAACTCTTAGATGGTTATGCTATGCGTTATTCACCAGTAATTATAAACTAAAATGATTCGCATCAGTTTTTTAAAAAAAAGATTCAGTCTTGTAATATTCTACTTCGCTGTCTTTTTTTTGAAACATATCTTTAATTGTATCCACCACCTTGTCTAAAATTCCCGTTGAGCCGAAACCGACATAATGGGCCCTTTCAGACGGATATAAAAAACCCATGGTACCAAAATCCAATGGCAACAAATGCTGACGTTGAGTGGATCTACAGATATTCAAAAAATTAAATTTAAAGTTAAACATAATGTTAACCTCCTTTTTATATAACATTCCTAACAGGAACAACAATCTAATTACAAATTAACAAAAATCAATGAACTGATCTCATTTTCACTTTCAAACGAAATTATTTAAAATGCAACATACATGCCATTTTTAGTCAAAAATTTTAAAAAGAATCACTCAATTTACCTGCAAGCAATAACTATTTAAATATATAGATAAAATTAAAATTTTAAAATCAAGATAGAACGGGCAGGTGGATGGGGTCTTACGGTGACGGGTGTATACGAAGTGCACAAGAAAAAAAAATGAGGCATTCAAGCCCCGGGAATATTCAAGAAATACATATTAAATGTTGATTTATTTATAAATTATACGCATGGGGCATTTCTGCCCTAAAACGGGACTATAACAAGCCATGCTTTTGCATTTTTCGAAATAAAGTTTTACGATTGACATTTAATACGGATGCGGTCCTGTTTTTTCGCCACTGATTTTTTTCAAGAACGCTCCTGATAATATTTTTTTCAAAATTATCCATTGCCTGACTCAGTGAATCGGCATTTTCCTGAATGTCAACCGGGTCAAAATCATCCAGCGATACTGACTTGGGGACAGAAGTCGACATAAAATCTAAGGTATTAAGCGTAATATATCGCTGCAACACATTTTGAAGCTCCCGAACGTTTCCCGGCCAGTCATAATTATAAAGCATCCCCAGTACTTTACCGTCTAAAACCGGCATATTGTCGCTATTGGCGTAAATGGAAAGAAAATGCTCAACCAACAATGGCAGGTCATCTTTCCTTTCTCTTAAAGGCGGCAGCGTAATGGGAATAATGTGAATCCGATAAAAAAAATCTTCCCGCATGCGGCCGTTTTTAACTTCCTCTTTCAAATCCCGGTTAGTTGCGGCTACAATCCGCACATCAGCCTTTTTGACTTCATTGCCGCCGACCGGGGTATAACCCCCACCCTCCAGAACCCTTAATAATTTAACCTGTCCGGTCAAATTGATCTCGCCCAGTTCATCTAAAAAAAGCGTTCCTCCGTTTGCCTGGTCAAAAAATCCGGGTTTATCCAAATTGGCTCCGGTAAAGGCCCCCTTCTTATATCCGAAGAACTCACTTTCAAACAAATTTTCCGGGATGGCGCTGCAATTGACAGGGACAAAAGGACGATCGTGATTATCGCTTAATTTATGGATCTCACGGGCAACCAGTTCCTTTCCGGTGCCGGATTCACCATATATAATGACATTGGCAATGGACGCGGCGGCTTTTGAAATATGTTCATAAACATCCTGCATAAACCGATTCTTCCCAATAATATCCCCGAACTTATAACGCTCTTTGATCGTTGACTTTAAACGTTTATTTTCTTTTCGAAGCTGTTGTTTCTCGAGTTTATGCTCGGTCATATCGGAAATAAACCCTTCGACTTCACTCACAACGCCATCATCGGAGACAATTCCCAGGCCTTCTTCCCAGACCCACTTCTGCTGACCGGATGCGGTAATAATCCGATATTCCATCTGAAAGGACCGCCCGGAAGTCAGGGAAGATTGAATCTGGTCATACATATCATCCCGGTCTTCGGCATGGATCATATCCATATAGGCTTTTTTAGAGTTATCAATTAATTCAAACGGAGAATAATCCGTCAGCCACTTACATCCGGCACTGACATATTTCATGGTCCGAAGCGAATCATTGCTGCAGCGATACGCCATCCCCGGCAAATTTCCCATGAGCTTGGTCAGTTTGCGCTCACTTTCAATTAACGCTTTTTCCGTTTGCTTAAATGCCGTAATATCATTAAAAGACCCGACACTGCAGCGTGTTCCGGAGATCATATCAATACGCACATACATGTCTTTATATTCACCAAAACGGTTATGCACTCTGCATTCGTATTCAGTCGGTGCCAGACTCCGATCCTGGCGGCGCTTGACATGATAACGCTTCATTCTTTCCAGATCGTCATCCGCAACGAAATCCGTCCACTTCATCTTGTTGTGAATTTCTTTTTTTGAGTATCCGGTCAGATCTTCAAACTTGGCATTAACCATGGATATGGTCATATCATTTTCAATAATAATCGTTGCGGTACCGGTATTTTCAAAAACACTGCGATACCGTTCTTCGCTTTCAGCCAATTCCTTTGGGGAGACCTGGCGCTCTGTATCCAAAACCTTGAGTTCTTCAATGCGATGCCGCAGGACATGAAGTTCTTGGATAAGCTCTTTTTTGGATTTTTTGATATCACTCATATGATATAGAAGGCTGAAGGTTAAAGGTAGAAAACTGAAGGTAAGAGGTCAAAGGCAGTAACCTCATCTCCCTATTACACAATTTGCTTTGAACATGCTCAACGACTTATGCAATCTCCGGTCGAAAAAACAATGATGCTCCCAGGTAAATCCCGAAAACAATCATAAAAATTCCACATGTAAATAAAATGGCATAATATATTTTTTTATTCAAAATCCGCACACCAAAAAAAGCAAAATATGAAACTAAAAGATACCATATCAAATCGCCAGCCTCATGACCGATAAAAAAAGCGATCAGCTTTGGCCAGTTATACAAAGAAATGTCAAACTGAATCATAAATGAAAAACCGATGGTCGCCCACCATATCCACCAGTACGGATTTGACATGGAGACCATCGCACCGCCGAGTACAGGACTCTCAAAACCCTGATTAATTGACCGTGGCTCTTCAATATTATTATTTTTTTGAGCAGATAAAAACTCGGTCGGGATTTTATTACGATAAACATTGATGATAACTGATGCACCGAAACATAGCAATATAACCCCGCCGGCAACCCCGACAACACGCATAAATATCACATTATGAAATATAAATGAAAATCCGGAAAGCAATAGCAGAATAATCCCCATTTCGATCACTGCATGACCTAAAATAATCCAGGCACCCATCAGGTAACCCCGCCGCTGCGTTTTAACGGATTTAATAATTGTATACGTTAAAAGCGGACCGGGGGCCATGGCACCAGTCAATGCAACAAGAAACGAAAATACAAATATGCTTACCAGGGAAAAATCAAAATTACCCATTACACGGCCGGATTAAAACGTATCATAGTGTACAAAATCACTGACATTATGCCGCTTCGGCGCTTTTGGTATCTTTGTGGGATAGCCCAATGGTATCAGTGCTACATTTTCAACCTCTTCCGGAAGTTTGAGTACGGCTTTTGCTTTATTATGATCATAAAGACCGACGACAACCGTTCCCAGCCCCAATGTGTGGGCAGTAAAGCAAATGCTGTACGTTGCGAGTCCCGAATCAAACATAAACCAGTCACCGAATTTTGTCGTGACAACACCTTTATAGTAGCCGGAGGTCCCGAGCTTAGCGCATACAGCAAGGACAACGGGCGCTTTTAACACGGATTTATATGCGGGATTGGACGCAGGCACCGATTCAGCAAGCTGTTCTTTGACCGAAGGATCCTTAACCACAACAATTTCCCAGCATTGGGTGTTTGCCCAGGAAGGTGTCCACTGAATTGCTTCGAATATCGTTTGCAGCGCATCTTCCGGCACTTCTTGATCAGAATAATTTCTTATGCTTCGCCTTTCTTTTAATAACTTAATCACATCTTCCATATCAGTTCCTCCTGTCCCTGTTAAATTATCTGTTTCAAACGTTGATGGCTTCGTAAAGAAGTCCAAATTCTTTGTTGCGCTACATCCTTCGTTTCTTCATGGTACGCTAAGTACTAATCATCACTCAGGATTTGCGCGCCTCGAATTTGGATCTTTTTTCTTTGCCATCAGAATCTGACTTTACGAGTTTATCAACGTTCATTTGACCATGATTGAGAATGCCGAGAGCAATAATAAGATCTTCCGGTTTTGTGATTTTGATATTATAAGGACTGCCGGAAATCATTCGGACACGGCTGCCGATAGTCTCAACCAGGGACGCATCATCCGTACCGGTATATCCTGCCGCCAATGCATAATCATGGGCTTTTTTAATTAATTTATACTGAAAAACCTGCGGCGTCTGGGCCTGCCAGACTCCGGTCCGCTGCATGGTATTTACAATATAACCTTCATGGTCTACCTTTTTCAATGTATCAACCACCGGGAGGCCCAATATACAACCGCCTTCCTTTTCGGCCCAGCGGACGGCTTCTTCCGTCTGTCTGGTGGGAACAAACGGCCGAACCCCATCATGAATGACAACTATGCTCTCCGGATCAGTTATGGCCGTCAATCCATTATATACCGATTCCTGACGATTTTCACCCCCGACAACCAGTTGAATGGGGAGTTTATTGCATATAGATGGTATTACCCGGCTGAAGCAAAAATCAAAGTCATTTTCAGGAACCGCCAGATATATCTTCTCGATGATTGAAATTCCGGCAAAGGCAAGAAGCGTTCGGCTTAAAATGGATACTCCATCCAGCATCAGGTATTGTTTACGGATGTCTGCCTGCATCCGTTCACCTTTTCCGCCGGCTACTATGACAGCAGATATTGTCGCCATATTCCCTTTCGACGCAAACAAGAAATTTTATATAAAAGATACGTTAGATTAAACGATTTTCAAGCTTGCCCCAACTGCAAGAAACAGATACAAGGAAAATGCTGTCTCGCTATAGTCAGTTATGCGAAATAGCATTTGACGCAGTAGGTGCGGTGAAATTGGAAATCGTTAAGCTATCGAAGATACTGGAGACTCTTGGGCAGCGCTATGCCTTTCCCCATCTGATCTTCGCCATAATTAACACTGGCAAGCGTCTCAATATCTTTTAAAGCACGGGTATCCCCATGGAACTCCACCTGCTGGATATTCTCCTTCTGGATCTTACCACCGGCCCATTGAATATCAAGTACACTGCTGGCATCAAACTGGTCGCCGCCGGCAATCAGTTTGACCTCACCACCATAGTTCTGAACAATCTTGGCGACCATGAGACTTGGTCTGCAATGAAACCCCAGCTCCCGAGGGATACCCACTGTAATTGATGAACGCTCGATATGATTCTGCAATATTTCCCGGGCGACTTCTTTACCATATGAAAAGAAATGGTTGATATAATACAATCCGTAATTGATGGTACAATCCAGCAAAACGTCCGGGTCAACAAGCAGCGCCAGCTGTTCACGTGCTTTTGTGTATGTGAATTTGTAGCCGATATCAACCAGATGACGTTCATAAAAATGCAGCAGTCGTCCCATGACTTGAAGTAAATGATAGATGACTGAAAAATATGATCTGAATTGTTTGAGACTCCGGTTTCCGAATAAAAAACCGCCGTGAATGACATAGGAATCAAAAGATGACTGCAGGTTATGAACCCGCATTTCAAAACTTCTAATCTCAACTTCATTCACGCGATCCGGTACCAACTCCTTTAATTCCACCTGATCATAGACTTCAATAAACTCGAATGTATCAAAATCATCTGCAACGGAAAGGAACTCGTTTGCCACCCTGACGATATGTTTACTGTAATGGTCTTTTTGCTCATCCTCAAAATCATGTTCCAGCATTTCACCGGTGGAAACTCCCGGAAAATGTTTGGCTTTAAATCCTTTTTCCGGCAATTTGATATTTAGCCGCACGGCCTCTTTTATAATGGCCGGTGCAAGCTTCATCAAAGAATTTGTCAAAAATGCAAGGGTGACTTCCCCGTTCTGACTGAAATTTTCTCTATCATGGATATCATAAAAGACTAAGCGATTGGCGATATGCCTCTGGGCATATCCCCCCAAGCAGATATGACGGATGGCGGCGGCCAGCTCCCTGTAAAAGTACCAGTTGGAGTTATTTATAGCTCCGTGAAAATCAAGAAAATCTTCCAGTAAATGGGAGGTAGTAATGAGTTTTGAATACAGGCTTTTGGTAAAAATATTTTCCGTTGAATCACAATCCACAAGATACAAAAAACATTTTAAATAATCATAGGAGTAGAACCGGACCCTTTCAGCGAATGAAATATCGCAGGAAATATTGTTTTGATCTCCACCATACATGGTACAATCCTTAAATCATATCTTTCTATGTTTTGGTTACGGGTTTATCGATTTTCACCGTGGCGATATCACTGTACAAATCTTTAACCTAAGTTGAGCGTTTCAAATTTTAAAAAAGCGGTCAATGCGGTCAATAAGCCGAATCCTGTTCCCGGCTTCAGTTGCCTGAAGCCGGGCAATGATCATTCATCTCTGGATGACGGTTGCCCGTTATCTCATGCGACCTACCCGGGAGCTCGGACGGGCCGCCCTCAATCACTCCCCTATTTGGTCTTGCACCGGGTGGGGTTTACATAGCTTTCCCGGTCACCCGGGAAACTGGTGCGCTCTTACCGCACCGTTTCACCCTTACCCGATAAAACAAACAGCTCAAAAGCTGATTCCAATACCGGGCGGTCTACTCTCTGTTGCACTTTCCTTCATGTTGCCATGACTCCACGTTATGGAGCACCCTGCCCTTTGGTGTTCGGACTTTCCTCCGGATTTAAACCAACCCGGCGATCATTTTAACCACACCAACCGCTTATTTCTATTGTATAACATAAAGCATGCGATGACAATGCGGACATGTTTTCATCTCATTTTCCCTATGCAGTTCATTGTACATCTGCGGGGGGATATTCATATTACATCCCAGACAGATACTGTCTTTGACCTGGA
>JAJRPH010000208.1 GCA_024280875.1 Deltaproteobacteria bacterium
TATAATAAAAAAACCTCGCCGGAGGCGAAAAATAACAAAAAAACCGAAAACGCTATCTCAAAAAATAAAATTGCAAGTATCATATTAATAATCAAGGTGTTATATTGTAGTAAAAAAAGTTAACCGGACAGCAGTGATAATATTTGTAAATATTGCTCACATACTGAACGGTTTCGCGTCCGATTTGCCTGGCGGCGACAATCTCAACATTATCAAACCAGATATCCGGATCCAGGTTCATCCGGTTTTTTCTTTGCCTTTTTTAAGAGAATATTTTTTCGAGGATTACCTTGGTCACCATATATGTCGGACGGATGCCTTCATCTCCCATTTCCCCGGCCGCCAGGGTCTGCCCGCTGGTGAGGGGGTTGTCAGACGCATAGTAGGCGTAACGGACCTTTATGTCTTTAGCGACATGCCCCTTGATGATGGCGGCGCTGATGGCACGCTGATAATGGCCGCCTTCCATTTCCAGACCGATGGTATTCCAGCTGGACTGGAATTTTTTAAGCATATCCCGGTTTTGTAATGACGTGCCTAGAACCGTCACCATCGGACCGATATAGACATTGATATCCGGATCAAAGTCTTCTGCGGCCAGGTCATTGTCAAAAATATAATTATCCGAAGTTCCTTCAATGACATGGGCGGTTGCCAGCATGATATCGCCTTTTTCACCCGGCAGGATACCCGCCTTGCCCATCACGGAGATAGATTGAACATTCACCGGCATGTCATGGTTTTTATTGAAGGGCTCAAGCAGACGGTCCATAACCTCAAAAGCCTGGGCGCCGAATGCGTAATCCATGACCAGGATAACCGGTTTTTTTTCTGCGACGGCCGACACATTCAGCTTCAGGTTCGGATGAAATTCCAAGCCGTCGAGTAACGCAGTATCGATAATTTGGCAGTCTATATGGGTTCCGGAGCGGTCTGGAAGTTCATAGAATCCTTTTTTTGCAGCAAAACTCAAAATATCAACGCGCTGGTCTTTGAGGCATTGAACAAACTGGTACAGTTCATCATCTGTTTTTGCCATTGGGCTTCTGCAGGCGATGGCTCCGGCATGTCCATATATCAGATTCATCACACTGTGAAGGTTGGCGCTGATAATATGCAAGGGGCGATCCTGAAGCTTAAGTTCCAGAAGTTTTTTCTTGGTATCATCTGCCCATTGTTCGCCGTACCGCTGATGGGCAATGATATTCATCAAAGAGGGGGTCAGATGAACGGTCAGCAGGTTTTCTCTGGATTGTTGTTCCTGTTCCACCCGCTGGCCCAGGTGATAAATCAGGGAAAAAAGGCCATTGTTGCTTTTCTTTTCCTGTTTGTTTTTTTCAAAGGAGTCGAAAGCCTTTCGCGTTTCATGGTAAGATCTTCCCAAAATCAGGCTCACATCCCAGATTGCCTGCTCAACTTCCAGGTTGCTGAGGGTTTCGATCCGTTCAATGACTTTTTCCAGATCACGCCATTCATTGGTTTTTATGTCCGCCTCATCGGTCATCCGGCTTTGGATTTTTTTTGCCTCCAGGTTCAGGAATGTAATATGTGTTAAAATATCATATATTTCACTCAATCCGCGGGTAATGACAAAACAGACTTCGTTTTCACTGATCCGGTAACAGCTACGCCTTCTTTTCAAGGGGATAATTTTTTCAAAGGTGCTTTCGTCGAACTGCTCTTCTTCCGTTAAAATAATGCGCGTACATTCCTCAATTCCCCGGGGCAGCCTGTCGATAACATATTCCAGTCCGTTGAGCTCCACCACCCGGGGGTCATTCATGCTCCCGTAGATTTCCGGGCTCAGGGTGATCAGGCAGTCGGCCAGCGTTTGTCCCATTTTCCCTGAAGGCCGGTAAAATCCTCTTAATGCCAGGGCATATGCTATGGTTTTAAATGACCGGATGGCAACCCGGGCTTTTTGCGCTCTGGTGAGATCCTGCATGGAGGCGCTCCTTTTTCTTTTTTGTGAGAGAATCGGGCGAATACGCTAAATTTATAATATTTACCACTTTATTTGCTGAAAATAAAGCACAACTCCTGTTTCTCCAGGGTAACTTTGTTCATTTAATTGGTGATTGGACTAAAATCTACCGGTCCCGCCAAAAGCGGGAGTGGGCTTCTCCCTTTGGAATCTAAGTTTGGTTAAATGGTTGAATCTCGTAGGTTGGGTAGAGCGTAGCGAAACCCAACATGTCTGAGCGGGCTCTACCCAACTTTGATAAACCGAGGTTTCGTTTAGGCACTGCTGAAGCGGGCTCTAATCAGGCGTATCGTTCGAAGAAGCAGTGTTGTGATGCACAGGATACAAGAAAAAAAGAGGAATGGAATATCCTGGGTTTTTACCGGACATTGGAAAGGATCCTTTACTCGTTTTTATCCGGAGAATTTTCATAAAATTCCGGGTAGTGCTTTTCATAACATTCCGGGCAAAGGCTATGGCTGAGCATGACATCCGTGTGCTCGGAGATGTATTTGTCCAGCCGTTTCCAGACTTCTTTGTCATCCCGGATTTTATGACAGTGCATGCAAATGGGAAGAACGCCCTGCAGCAGCTTGACATGGGCGATGGCTTCTTCAAGGGCCTTGACCCGGCTGTCAAGTTCGGACTTCAGCCTCGCAACCCGCTCCCCCACTTTAATGCGGGCCTGCAGCTCATCTTTGTCAAAGCTTTTGATAATAAAATCATCCGCTCCGGCTTCCAGAGCGGTCACCAGATCTTTTTTTCCCTCAAGAGAAGTAAAGATAATAATATAGAATAGTTTGCCGTGTTCCAGCGCTCTCACTTTGCGGCAGACATCCACGCCGTCCATGCCGGGCATCAGCCAGTCAAGAATCACCAGCCGGGGGGCATCCGGGTTCTTAAGCACTTCCCAGGCTTTATTTCCATCTGAAACCGATACAACTTCATAGCCCCAGTTTGTCAAATATGTTTCCAGCAGCCGACGGATAGTTAGCCCGTCATCTGCAATCAGTACTTTCATAGCAACCTTTTCATTTTCTTATGGCATATAACAGGAATAAAACAAATATTGCATTGTGATAAAAATAACAACGAATATCGTTGGTTCAAGTGGCGGTTTTTCCATTTTGACCGGTCGGCTGAATGTGTTTTAGATAATATTTCCATCAGAAATTTCCCTTTAGAATAAATTTACAATAAAGGGAAGCGTCTAAAAATTTATATCAATCATCACTGCTGTCCGGTTAACTTTTTTTACTACAATATAACACCTTGATTATTAATATGATACTTGCAATTTTATTTTTTGAGATAGCGTTTTCGGTTTTTTTGTTATTTTTCGCCTCCGGCGAGGTTTTTTTATTATAA
>JAJRPH010000209.1 GCA_024280875.1 Deltaproteobacteria bacterium
AAAGTCTAACGAAATATCTCAAATCAAATATTATGTAAAGGATAAAATTTGAAGGCTAAGTTACAAGTCCCATCTACTGCGTTGTAGCGATTTTTCAGACTTTCAATATACGACTTGTATTATCTCAATCCTGAAAAATCACTACGCCTTGTATATGAAACTTGTAACTTAGCCTTCCGGATACTTTTTACGGGACGATTAATTATAATAAAAATAAATGTATAAAAATAAAATGGTTATTCAACTTTATACAGCAGATCAATATACTTTTCCAACATATCTTCCACAAGACCGCGAAACGGAATTGTGGCGGCCATGCCATAGACCGGCGCCATTTCACCTTTTTCATCCGGATGGGCCTTTACAAATTCAACGGATGTTTTCAAATCCTTGATAAACCGTTCTGCAACACCGGAACGGGCATGCCTCAGAGTTACGCAGATATGAACGCATGCTGGTTTGTGCAGGCCATTTAAGCTCCAGCCCTTTTGGCCCATCTGGTCCATGACCTGGTAAATATTTAATTCATCGGACGCAAATGCAATCACCCACAGGGGATCACCCAGAATTCTAAGTTCAGGAATCTCATGAATGCCTTTTTTAATAATAGATGCGGTTTCAAGAATTTTTCGGGTGGCATCCATATATCCTTTCTCGCCGATGGATACCATCGCTGCCCAACATGCGGCGCTCAGGGCTCCCGGCCGACTGCCGGCAAAGGTGGGTGAAAAATACAGCCCACCCGGCCAGTTGGTAATGGTAAAATACTGGTATCGCCGTAATTCGGGTCTGCGATATAAAATAACAGATGTTCCTTTTGCGGCATACCCGTATTTGTGGGTATCTGCGGAAATAGAAGTAACACCCGGCAGCCGAAAATCCACCGGGGCAATATCATAGCCCAGTTTTTCCGCCCACGGCACAACAAACCCTCCAAGGCAGGCGTCCGTATGGAAACCAATGCCTTTTTTTCCGGCCAGTTCCGACAATTCTTTAATGGGATCAATCACACCATGGGGAAAACACGGGGACGAGCCGACAATAACAATGGTATTTTTGGTAATGGCTTTTTTTGTGGCTTTCACATCCGCCCGAAAATCGTCACCCACAGGTATATGGATAATTTTGATGTTAAAATACTGGGCAGCCTTGTCAAATGCCGCATGGGCAGTTACCGGAACAATCATTTCCGGGCGGGTGATGTTTTTTTCCTTTCTGGCCCGGTCCCGGTAGGTTTTCATGGCCAGGAGAATGCTTTCCGTGCCGCCGGAGGACACCACGCCGCAGATTTCATCATCTGTTTTATTCGCACCGAGCATGGATGCAGTCATGGAGACGATCTCGGACTCAAACTTGGTAGCGCTCGGCCAGATATCCGAATGCAGGGGATTGCTCTGGGAATTAAACCCGTAAATTTTATTTAAAAACTCGATATGCTCCTGGTCCCCGTGATACACGGCGCCGGAAACATACCCATCCTCCCATTGGGAAGTTTCTTTCTCATGAATGTCTTCCATCAATGCGACCACTTCTTTTTTACCAAGGCCGTTTTCCGGCAACTTTTCAAAACTCTGCACTTTATCTTTGTATGGCTTGAGGGACCCTTCCAGCTCCGCCATCATGGTATTTAATTCTTTTTCAATAGCTTTTTTAACAAACCCAATGTCCTTGATGGTATTAAATACCCGGGTGGCAATCCCCTGGGGAAGACGGGATAAATATTTATCGAGAATTACTTGAATGTCCAATTTTACCTCCAGAATTATACCCTGTTAAGCCGTGCATAAATTTTCCGGTTTTTCTTATAAATATTTTTAAATTCCTTAAACATCCGATCATAGGTGCCGGTGTGATTCGGGTTCGGGGAATATGTTTTGCCGACTTCGACCGCATCCGCGACATCATCAAAACGCATGTACCCCATGGGAACAGATGCCAAAAATGCCGCGCCCCTGACATTGGCCAGAATAGGCTGCCTGATCTGCAGTATTTCCCGATTAAACACATCCGCATATATCTGGCACCAGACATCGGAAGCGGCACCGCCCCCGATCATCCGGACGGTATATAGTCGTCTTTTTACAAATTTTTCAACCGCCTCCAGCAGCCAGCGGCCGTTGTATGCCACGCCTTCCAAAACGGCCCGCACCATATGTTCCCGGGTTGTTTCCAGGCTCTGATTGAAAAAACCGCCGCGAACATATTTATCGTCTAAAGGGGTCCGTTCGCCGTAAAGCCAGGGCGTAAAAATCACCCCCCCGCTGCCCGGGGCAATTTTATCTGCCATGGCGTCAAAAATCTGATAAACATTTGACGGACATTGCCCTACGAGAAGATCATCCTGATGAAAGAAAATATTATCCCGTAAAAATGTCAGACAGGCACCGGCGGTTTCCTGTTCATTGGCCACAAAATATCTGCCGGGAATCGCGGAAGGCAAAGACGCAATCCCGCGAAAAATGTCCGTCTTTTTAAAGGGCACATGACAGGTCAGCCAGGATGACGTGCCGATATAAAAATGGGCGTCATAATCGGCTACTCCTCCGGAGCCGATTGCAGCAGCCTGGACATCCGGTGTCCCCATGATGATCTTAACATCCGGGCGAAGTCCCAATTCATCTGCCAATTCCTGCTTTAACGGACCCAGAACATCTATCGCCTGTTTTAGTTCCGGCAGTTTTTCTTTTTCAATGGTTGACATGCGAATCAGCCGGTCATCATAGGTGATATCGTTAATGTTCCGGTTGTCCGTCACCCAGTGAAGGGTAATCGAATCAAAGGACGCTGCGAATTTTCCGGTCAGCCGAAGATTAATGTAGTCTTTGGGTTCAAGAAATTTGTATGTTTTATGGTAAATTTCCGGACGCTGATTTTTGATATATAAAATATGGGCAATGGAATCTTTTCCGGAAAGGCTGGGAGCACCGCCGGTTAACCTCAGCCAGCGGGCAATCTTTGAGACACAGTATCCTTCAACCTTCAAAAGGCCATCGGATATTTCCTTCACATACTGACTGCCACGGGAATCCAGCCATATCAGTGCATTGCCTAAATAATTCCCGTTTTTGTCCACCGCCACAGTACCCGACCACTGGGTGGAACAGCTTATGGCAATAATGTCATCAGCCGGAACCAGTTTTTTATTCAATATGATCTTAAATGTTTCAAGAATGGATTTCCACCACTCTTCCGGGTCCTGCTCCGCGCCGCCATCCGGCAGCAGGTGAAGCTTGTTTTCAACAAATGCATAATCAATTACTTCTCCTGCGGTACTTACCAGAGCGGATTTGGGACCTGAAGTACCCAGATCAATGGCAAGGATATACTTGTCTTTATTTTCCGGCATAATTATTTAAATATTTCCGATTCAATTTTCTTATACCAGTGAACCCTATCGACCGGGGGTATAAAGAAACGAAACCGCCCGGGTCTGATCCGATGCCAGGCTAATGGTCAAATTCAGGACCCGATTTTCATCAGCCAATACCGTGTCCAGATCCAGATTCCCATTTGCGTCCGTTGCCGCCTGTTTATGCAATGTTCTCTGCTTGTCTTCAATCACCAGCATTTCGTTGGTAGCCGGCTCTCTTTCTCCGCAAACCGAAAACTTACCGGTTTCATATTTTGCCAGCGGCGTTACGATCCGGGAGTTCTCGACAATCGCATACGAATTGGCTGCGTCAAGCATTCCCAAACCGAAAATTACCATTTCAACCATGGAAAACACTCTGCCGCGTCGCTGCTTCTGGGCAACACGGACTTTTTCGGCAATTTCCGCACATAACGGTGTTTTTTCCAGATAAATAACATTGGAGTGAATCCCGCCGGAAAATTTGTATTTAGAAAATTCTCCCACGGATTTTTTACCATCCTCCAACTTGTATACCAACGGCCCCATGCGTGTTAAAACACTGGAACATCCGGATATGCTGACGGCTAATAATACAATAAAAAAAATCCGTGCGATTCGAACATCCATTATTATTATCCTTTCCATGATTATTTTGTAGAATTTAACTGATTGACATAAAAACGAAATATTTGGTACATAATAATGTATTTACATATCAAATAGAAAGTACAATCTCAACTAATAATCCGGCAAGGAGACTATCGTGAAACGTTTACTGATTTCATTTTTTTTAATTTTCGCTCTTGCAGGGTGTATGATGGAGCCCTATAAACAAGCCTTTGTCACGGACTGCGGCCCCTATCCTGACAATTATTTGGAAATTATCAACGGATTTCTGGCCCATGATCTAGAAAACCCAAAAAGCATTCAAAACATGACCGTCATCAAACCGCCGGAAAAAATAGTGTTGGAACACGAGCAGGAATCGATATCCCTTGCCAAGGGGCATGAAGTATGGGAGAGCTTCATCGCTTTTGACGCAAAAAACAGAAACGGGAAAATTGTACGGGATTTTCATGTGGTCTGGATTCGCAACGGCAGGATTATGGCGTATGACTACCAGAAACCTGAGCTGGGTTACCGGTTTGAGCATCGATTAAATCCAACTCCACCTGCCGAAGCAACCCCGGAGGAAAGACCTGAAGAACAAGGCGAAAAAATAATTTTTAAATAACTATAGCAGTCATATCTTATAGATAAAAAATGCATTGGTAAGCTCCACAAACTCATCCACGGACAATGATTCGGCCCGCCGGGCGGGATCAATTTCTGCCTGCGCCAGAATATTTTTGATGGATGCAGCATCATTTTTAGTGCTGATATTTGCCAGTGCATTTTTTAAGGTTTTCCTTCTTGTGGAAAAAGCCGCCTTTACTACTGCAGAAAGCAACGCTTCATCAGCAACCGGGTTTTCAATAATCTTTTTAAACCGAATCTCAATAACTTCAGAAGCCACTTTGGGTTTGGGCAAAAAAAGATGCGCCCCCACCGTGGCTAGCTTTTTTACATCCGCACTGTATTGCAACATCACGGACAATCTCCCGTAATCCTTTGATCCCGGGCCAGCCGCCAGGCGCCGGGCAACTTCCCTTTGAAACATCAAGGCTGCCCGGTCAATGGACTGTTTCGCATTCAGCAGGGCGATCAGGATCTGTGAAGAAATATTATAAGGCAGGTTTCCCAAAACAATTAATTTCCGGTTTTCCTTTCCACTGATTTCATTGATATCAACGGTTAGAATGTCTTTATTAATTAAGATGACGTTATTGATATCATTGCATGCCAGTTCCGTTTGCAGAAGTTTGGCAACTTCATGATCTTTTTCCACTGCATAAACCCGTTTGGCCTGACGGGCCGCAGGAATGGTCAAGGCGCCGAGCCCTGATCCAATTTCAAGAACGATGTCTTCTGCTGATAATTTTGAGCGGTCAACAATCATCCGGCCAGTGGACGGATCCTTTAAAAAATTCTGGCCAAATTGTTTTTTAGGATACAATGATCTTGATGCAAGCAGGGAACTGGGTGATGTCATGGTTTATGCCGGTTAATTTATAGGGTAATTGTACGTTGATACACTCCCGACCAATGAAGTGTAAGCATTCTCAGGGTGCCGCAGATGTGAGGCGCCGAGCGCATAGACGTACTTTTGTACTTCAAGTGCTCGGCAACCAAGCAGATACGGTGCCCT
>JAJRPH010000210.1 GCA_024280875.1 Deltaproteobacteria bacterium
CGCTGTCCCCCCCCGGCGATCCCGGCCGTTGGCGCACCCCAAAGAAGCGGCAAACGGCTCTCCCCGCTTTCGCCCGGACGGCAGCGCTCCGGTCTGATTGCCGAACCCCACATGACATGTGGACGAATAATACCCCGGTACATAATTCCCGCCTCGGGTATTCTTATATGCTGCCAGGGCGTCATGATAAATTTTTGCCGCCCGGTTGGCATACTGATCCGGCATGTCCATGTCGTTTCCAAATTTCGGGGCATTTAACAGCTCAGCCTGCATTTTCGGGTTGCCGTTGAAGTTCTTCCGCAGAGCATCAATGATATCAATCAGGGAATATTTGTGCTGTTTAAAAACAAGCTCATCCAGAGCTGCCAGAGAATCCGCCACATCCGCCACCCCAACGCCCTGGACTCCGCTGGAATTATATTGCGCACCGCCTTCGGTCACATCCTTCCCGCTTTCTATGCACCCGTCAACGATCATAGAAGAAAATGGTGTCGGGTGATAATCCCGGTTGCCTTTTTCCAAAATCTGCAGGTCTTTGATCATTCGTCCCACCATGTGGTTAACCTGTGCGGTAAACGCCTCCAGGATCGCCTCCATGGATGTCAGCTTTTGGGGATGGGGTGTTTTAGAGCCGACACGCCGGCGGGAATTTAATCTCCGGCCCTGGTTAATGGCCAGAATCAGACAAAGCGGCAGGTTCATCAACGCTGCATCGGTTGAAAAAAAACTCCGGCCGGGAAATGACGGTTCCACGCAGCCCACAATGCCGTAGTCTCTTGCCTCTTTTAAAGGAAATCCGTGTTTAACAAGAGAGGCAATGGCGGATTCGTCATTAAACATCCCCGGCACTCCGTTGCCCTTTCGGGCCACATCTACGGCCCGCCGGATATATTCTTTCGGAGAAGCGTCATGGATCCGGGCCATATAATTAGGATCCCGTAACCCGGCATGCTCCATTACATCCAAAAAAAGATACGTCAAATCATTGACCGCATCGTTGCCGTCTTTGTCCATACCGCCGATGGTGGCGGCCTGGGCCACCAGGAATCCGCCATGATACTGGCTCGTCCGTTCAGACACCAGGAAAACATGCTCGGTGGTTTTTGCCGAAAAACTCAGCAGCAGTTCAAACGCCTCGTCCCTTGTGATCCGGCCTTCGGCAATATCACTCTTATAATAGGGATACAAATACTGGTCCACCCGGCCGAAGGACACGGCGGAATTGATCCCCTCAAGGCATACCGTCATATGGGTGAGCCAGAGTGACTGTAATGCTTCGTGAAAAGTTTTCGCAGGTTTTAACGGAACTTGCCAGCAGGTGCGGGCAATCTTTTTAAGTTCGTCGGCCCGGACAGGGTCTTTTTCCAGATTCGCCTGTTCCATGGCCTTTTGGCCCAGGCGCAGGGAATAATCAGCCAGTCCTTCACAGGCAATTTTGGCGGCCTGATGCAGATGACCATCCATACCCTCCATCAAATTCAGGTATCCTTCAATGCCCAGCTGAATCATCTTATCATAGTTCGGCAGAAAATGACCGATACCCCCGGCTTCGTTGATCAGGTAATACGTGGCATTGAGCTGTTCGGGCACGTATTGCAGAAACCGGGACCGGTTATTTTTAAACGCATTGAAGATCATGTTCCGAAACAGCCAGTAAGGAATGACTTTTTTGATCAGCTGATAACGGTCAGACCATGAAATGGGATGAGGGGTAATTTTGCGCTTATCCATCCACAACAATTCCTCGCACATATACACACCGGCCAGCTCAGGCTGAATAATAGCTGATTTCCGCTTAGTCCCCACATTGCCGACAATACATTCATCCGGCCATATCTCGACGGTTTTATGCGACAGCAGATACCGAAGGGCTTTTGCCTTGCGCACCACCATGGGATCTTTTTTGTCATCATGCTTTTTGAAAAATTCAGTTATCAGCAGCGCCCGTTCCGGGCACAGATGGGTCGGTTCCGACATCAGCGATTTCCGGATGCAGGAAAATCGATCCGAAGTTTTTTCATTGGTTTTCAATCCCTTTGGTGCATTTGATACCTCTAACGCCTCTTGTGTCATGGGTGACCTCCATTCTCCGGGCAATAATTTCCCCAGAATATTAACCGGAGTATTAACCGGAAAAAAATGTTGCATTTAAATCTGAAAAAGTTCCGAAAAAGCCTTCAATATATATAATTGATCATCTTGGTTAAAACTATGGTTAAAACCGGCACATAAGTCAAGATAATCAAACAGATCGGCCAAAACTTGATGGTGTAGTAAAAAGTCCCATCTACTGCGTTGTAGCGTTTTTTCAGACACTCAAGATACTACATGTATGATTTCGGGCCTGAAAAACCACTACGCCTTGTATATGGGACTTTTAACTTAGCCATATCGTACCAAAACAGATACTTTTTACGAGTGCATCAAACTTGAATCACCGGCAAAATAATCGTTTAGTATATTCATAGATTATTACAATTTGTAGTGTTAAATACAAAAATTTCTTTTTAAAAATGAAATTTCAATATATAAAACTTCATTGCTGTCCGGTTAACTTCTGAAAAATATCAATATGTTAAAAATATAAACCCCGGTCAAGTTGCAATTTTGGAAAATAGTTTTTCTATTTATTTTACAGCGATTGTTTTATTTTTGATTTTTTAATCTAAATTAATATTCAAATAGTTTC
>JAJRPH010000211.1 GCA_024280875.1 Deltaproteobacteria bacterium
ACTTCATCCGGTACTTTTGTGTGAACATGAAAGAAATCATGATCAGAATCATCTAAAGCCAGCCGAATACGCTCTTTAAGATCCTGGCCGGGTTTTTCTCCGTCTACTGCCCGGACAAAATCAAATCCCAGTTCGTGGGCCAGGCCTTCGTAAACCGTTGGTGATGCGATCATCATGGGTTTCAGTCCCCAGACATTCGCAAACGGTTTCTGAACAATCCGCCGTCCGCACCGTTGGGTCACCAGAAAATTTGCTTTTTTGCCTAACACCAGATTATCAGATAGCTTGCGATGACAGTAAGTTAAATAACGATTTAACGCATCCGCGGTCTGTTTTGCCCGGACCGGTTCCGGGTTATTTTTCAGGGGCAGTATGCGGCCGATTTTTTTCCCGCAGGTAATGGGATCGGAATCTGAAATATACGGAGAAACCGCTCCTTTGATCACAATAATTCCGTCGTTTCGGCGGGTCTGGCACAGTTTGAAACGGATATCACCGTCTTCATAGGAATCAACCGCTAAAAACAATTCAAGCAAATCTTCTTTTGATCCGGGTATATCATCCCGGCCTTGATCAAGAACAAATCCGCCTTGCTCACAAATTACCCCTGAAAAATGCGCCAAAACTAAAACATCCGAATCATCAAAGGGGACTTTCTCGCCCACGGCTTCGAGAAGTCCCCGGCCGGGAAAATTTTCACGTTCATACCCGAAAAGCAGAAAATGGGCCATTTCACTGGGCAGACATTCGCCTGGAGATGACGCATGAAACAATCCGGTGCTTCCAATTTCCGCCAACCGGTCCATATTTGGTATATTCGCCGCTTCAAGTGGGGTCCGGTGATTAAGAACTTCGTAGGAACGATCTCCGACACCGTCGAGCAAAACTAAAATTATTTTCATTAATTCCCCCTGGCTTCGCAAAAAGTCCAACTCCTGCGTTGCGCTGCATCCTTCGTCAATTCAACGTACGAAAAGTACGCCTCATTCCTCAGGATTTGCGCGCCTTGGATTTGGAGCTTTTTTCTTTGCCATCGAGTTAGATTTTTTTGAGACCACCACAATTCTATTTCGTTATTGCTTACCTTCTGATCTTTTCAGATATTCTTCCACTATGATTTTGGTCTTTAACAAATCCTCGACATTTTTTAGTTCAAGCACCCACCAGTTACATGGCGTTCGTTTTAAAAGATTCAGCCGCTCGGCTATATCCTCGACACGTTCAGGTGGGAAATGCCCCACACCCGATACTTCTTTATGATAGATGTGGGCGTTGACAACACGATCTGCATGAGGGGTGACAAAATCTTTGACCGCATAAGTCTGGCTTTCAATGGATTCACATGAATAGGCATGGCCAAAATCAAAGGTCACGCTGGCACCGCTTCTTCTAACCATTTTTTCAAACAAATTCGGTTTGCTGCTCCATCCCCAAATCAGATTCTCCAGACAGACCGTCACACCGGACTCAACACCGAACCGGACCAGTTGTCTTAAATTTGAAATCGACGACTCCCAGGAAAGAATTTTGGTTGTGTTATGACCAAGTCCCACATGAATGGATAAATACCTTCTGCGTGCTTTTGACACCAGGCGAATCATCCGGCGAAAAATATCCATGGCAGAAGCCTGGATATCTTTATCTTCATGCCCGATATCAACCTGTAAAAAAGGGCAGTGATAACGGACTTCATAGGGTTTTAACAACTCCTGCCGTCTTGCCCATCGGGATTCTTCCGCAGGCGTCGCCGGCAAATGCGCCAGGTCAAAAGACCAGTCAATGCCGTCAAAACCATGGTCTGCGGCAAACTGCCTCATTTTTTCATGATCCGTGATCAGATTCGGTGTCACAATTTTAGGAGGGGTGGCTGAAAAATTGCTCATATTTCTATCTAAACTTCTTGTATTAATCGGAATTTCTATTTAAATCAGACACATTTCCGTCCAGAAAATTTCGTGAAATACCCATGGAATCCGGTATGTTCCCTTTTATATATTCTTCGACAATTTCTTCGACTACAGGGATGGCAAATTCAGCAAAAAACCGGTTCACGTCTTTGAATGAAGTGCTGACAGACCCGTCACGCAAACGATAGTTCCCGGAAAAAACACACTCCAGCTGATCCTTGTCCCTTTCCCAAAGAATCTGAAGAATATCTTCAATCTCTTTACTTTGTTCAATGTAGCGCAGCGGGAATAATAGCCGGATATTAAACCGGGCAGCAACATCAAGGTAAAAATCCAATGCCTCTCCGGTCTGGTTGATCTTTATCTGGCCGCTGTGCAGCTCCCGTTCCCCGGATATAATGGGGATGTTGCCCAGCATTTGCGCCAGAGGGATTCGAATGGCATGCAAATATAAATGACATCCCGGGCATGGGGAAAAATAATTATATTTTGATATCAATTCAGAAACAAACCGGCCGTTTATCGCCCGCCAGAAACCAGGGGATCCGACCACAATCAGCGGATGGATTTTTACTTGGGGCAATCGGGAGGAAAGACGTTTTACAGCCTGTTCCACACTGCGCCAGGCTCCGTATTCCGTTCCGGTATACGCATAAACAGGGAGCAGGTCCGTAAGTCCATTTTCATCAACACTTTTAACCGCTGCTGCCACACTGTCACGACCGGCAATTTCCACAATCGCCGGATTTTCCAGTTGCCGGAACGTATCAATCTGTTTAGCAGAAAACATCCAATCCGGAAAATCAATCACCAACTCCGGCTTATCCAGAAAAATCCCGGCTAATCTTTTTTGATATTCTGAGATATCTTTATTCATTCATATAAAATCTTCTTAATCAGATTCGTGTCTACCCAGAAAAATCCGTGATATTTTTTTGATAATTTATAATGCCCATTAAAAATATTCTGCTGAGTTCTTTAAAAAGAAACAAGTTCAAGGCGCACAAATCCTGAGGAATGAGCCGTATTTTTCATACGGCGAATGACGAAGGATGCAGTGCAACGCAGAAATTGCTCTTTTTAAAGAACTCAGCGCTACATTTTGGAGATAACGCCCGTGGGCAATATCTTCATCAAACGCCCCACAATATTCCAGGGGTAAACCGGCACGGTCGAGGACTTGACCTTTTTCTCTATCAGGCGGGCAATGATGGCCGCACCTTTTTCAACAGATATCAGAAATGGTCGGTTTTTAAGCATATTATTGAGCGGCGTGTCAATATATCCCGGGTACAAAACCGTCACATCAATATTCTTTTTATACAGTTCCGCCCGAACCGCTTCCAGGTATATGGCAAACCCGGCTTTTGAGGCACAGTACGCCGAACTTTTCGGCATTCCCCGGAATGCCGCCACAGAACTCGTACCAACAATATGCCCCTTGCCTTTATCCAGAAAATAAGCGGCTGCCGCATCAACCGTGGCAATGGCACCGATCAGATTAACCTCAATGGTTCGACGGGCCTTTTCAAAATCACCGCGCCCCACCCTTTCACCCAGGCCGATACCGGCATTGGCAAAAACAATATCCAGTCCGCCCAGTTCATCCGCCAGTTCGTTGACGGCTTTAAAGACATCATCATACTCCGTGACATCCAGTGGCCGGATGGCGACTGCCGGTGGGTTATGGACGGCGATAATTTCATCGCGGACCTGGTTTAAAAGGTCTGCCTCCCTGGAAGCCAGTGCCAGAGAATACCCTTTCCGGGCCAGTTCAAACGCAAGTGCTTTGCCAATTCCAGACGATGCGCCAGTGATTAAAATTGATGAAGACATTTGAAACTCCTATGGTCAAAAGGTTTGAAAAATTTCCAGAGGGATTTATGTTTATATCATGTTACGTTGCAATACATCAAACATCCTGCATGGCAAAATACTATCTGTTTATTATCATTGATTTTATTTTTTCGATACGCTGCGGCAATTTTTTATCTTTTGCCATCTGCTGTTTCATTCGAACAATTGCACTGCTGACGGAACTGTACCCGGCCATTGAAAACTCATTTCCAATGATTTCAAGGCTGTCTTTTCTCAACTGGCGTATAAGATAAATGGCAACGCCTCGGGGCTCATTAAAAATTCCCCGCCTTGATTTCATCAGCTCGCCTTCATCAACCCGGTATTCCCTTGAAACAGCTCTTTTAATCCAGTCCACATCCGGCGCCAGAATGGCTGAATCCGGTACCTGGCGATGGGATTTGCCAGCATAAAATTCATTGCGAACCCATTTAATAAAACTGTTTTCACCTAAGATCGCCGGGAACTTTTTCATGGAAAATATCCGGATGAACTCTTCGCTGATATTTTCAAGCATGGCCTGCCTGTATGCCTTCACACTGCCCCGCCGAATATCTGAAATCAATGAAAAAATTATTTTTTTATTGAGCCACTCCCATTTTTTTGCACTGGACACATAGCCCGGATGACTGCTCCAGGGATAACGGTCAATC
>JAJRPH010000212.1 GCA_024280875.1 Deltaproteobacteria bacterium
ATAGGTGTTGAAGGGGATATAGTCTTTGGCGTATTCCGGGACAATATCACGCCAGCCATTCAAGGCCCTGAACTCATCCTTGGTGAAGGCTGGATAAAAGTCCAGTTCGCCATAGCGTTTGTTGTTGATGATCTGCCGGAACTGTTCATCACTGACGTAAGCCTTCAGATAATTCTTGATGTAGGGAACATATCTGCTTTCCGGTTTATGAATGGAAATGAATTTTTCGCACTCCTCTTCCAGCTTTTCATCCTTGCTTTTGAAGCCGGGGATGAAACCGAAAACCCGTTCCAGAAATTCCCGCCATGTCAGTCTGCGGTCGAGGTTTTCGCTTTTTCTGATCTTTTCAAGAGTGAGGTAGAGCTCCGGCTTGTTTTCGTATTTTTCCCGAACAGCGGCAATGGCCTTTTCCCATTGCTCGTTTTCTACAGCCTGTTTGATCTCCTCATCCTGCTGTATCGTTTCCTGCGCCTTATCAAAGAATTCCCGATCTATCCGCATCCCTTCAAGACCGATTAGGGTCTGGGTCAGGCTTTTAACCTTGTCCGGGTCAAAAATCTCTATTTCGTCAACATCTATTCCTTCGCCGCCTTCACCTGTGGTGTTTTGTATTTTGGGAAGTTGAAGCACTTCATCATAATTGAACCTTTCCTCAAAGTATTCGCAGTTGGCAAAGAAGTCGAAGAGTTTGAAATGCTCTTTTTCATGCGCGTGGGATGTGCCGTAGGCATCAGTGTATTCAAAGGTAAATTTTCTGGTTCCACGGCCTTTGATCTGGATAAAATCAGTGGGGGAAAATACCGGGCGCATCAGGCACAGGTTTAAAATATCCTGGCAGTCGTATCCGGTTGTCATCATGCCGACCGTTACACAGACACGGGTCTTGCCGGATTTATAGTTTTCAAGAAAGCGGGTGTGGCCGTTCAGGTTGTTATTGGCAAAATTGATGGTGAACTGCTGGGCGTCCGGGATTCTGGAGGTTACCTGAACGGCAAAATCGGAATTGTATTTTTCCGGCCAGAGCTGAAAGGCCATTTTGTTGAGCAGCCCGGTGATTTTAGCGGCATGATTCTGGCTTACGCAAAAGACAATGGTCTTGCCGATTTCACCGCTGATCGGGTCTTTCAAGGCGTTTTCCAGAAAGGTGCGGCAGAAAACAGTGTTGGTTTTTTCAGAGTAGAATTTTTTCTCAAAATCACGACCGAAAAAGGTTTCTTCACCTTCTTCTCCATCTTCATCCGTTATGGTGACGGCATAGCCCTTATCCGATAAAAGTTGGGTGGTGATTTCCGTTCTGGCATCGGCAACAACCGGGTTGATCAAATACCCGTCCCGCACGCCGTCAAGAAGGCTGTATCGATAGGTCGGCTCTCCGCTGTCACAGCCGAAGGTTTTATAGGTATCAAGAAGCTGCCTTCTCTCCCAGGCGCGGGGGTCTTTTGCCGAGAGTTCTTCCGGGTCAATGTTCTTCAGGTAGTTCTTCGGCGTTGCGGTAAGACCAAGTTTGTAGCCGATAAAATACTCAAAAACAGCGCGGGAGTTGCCGCCTATTGAACGGTGGGATTCATCGGAGATAAGCAGGTCGAAATCGGTTGGAGAGAACAGCTTTTTGTATTTGTTCTGGGAGGAGAGGCTTTGCACGGTTGAAATGACAATCTCCGCCTTTTTCCAGTCGTCACGGTTTTTCTTGTATATCACCGTGGTATAGTCGTTTTTCAGATAGCGGACAAAATTTTTATACGCCTGATCTTCAAGTTCCAACCGGTCAACCAGAAACAGCACCCGTTTTGCGTTGCCGGTTCTTAAAAACAGCTTTATGACAGCAGCGGAAATCAGGGTCTTTCCTGTTCCTGTGGCCATTTCAAAAAGAAAGCGGTCTTTGTCTTCTCTTGCCCATGCCTGTAATGCGTGAATGGCTTTGCTCTGGTAAGGCCGCAAAATACGCAAGCCTTCATCAAAAAGATATTTGCCCCGTGTTACTTCATTCTGGTAGCGGGGATCATCCTTGAAACCGGGTTTCTGAGTGATGGCGATGTAATCATCAGAGACGATTTCATCCGCAAGGCGTTTGTTGTCCGGGGTGAAGGAAAGCCGGTGGCCTAAAGATTCCTGACTTGGAAACTCGGTGATAATTTCCGGGTTACCTCTTTCCAGGTCCCAGAAATAATGCAGGTTGCCGTTTGACAGGATAATAAATCTGACATTGAGGTTTCTGGCGTATTTTCTGGCCTGTTCCTTACCATCAAGAGGATTTTTTTCTTCTTTTTTGGCTTCAAGGACAACAAGGGGAAATCCTTTTTCATCCAATAACAGAAAGTCAACAAAACCGTTTTTTGAGGATTCAAAATCTTCACCAAAGGCATCAATCTCTTTTTCATTGATTTTGATATTTGGTTCAAGCTGGATATTGGCCGGGCCGTGTTCATCATCAAAGAATCGCCATCCTGCTTCTTCGAGTAATTTATTGATTTTGATTCTGGCTTTTGCCTCTTTTGCCGCCATTCAGTTTCTTGTCCTTTTTGGGTTTGGTATGGTGGTTGGCTGAGCGTTATAACGCAAAGATCACTGGTTGCAGGGGTTTCCAGTAAATTTGTTCGTGATAATAAAACTTGTTAAACCGAATCTTTTCAAAGCGGCTCAGCCCCCTGCAATCCAGTGAATTGATTTGTTCGGTTTTTCAATTTAATACTTTTTATAACGACCCCATTGATAAAGGAGGTGATCTAAATGAAAAGGGCTCATTCTAATTTTGTTTGAAATTTCTTGTGACAAAATAAAATGTTCCTTAGCATTGAGTTGTTTGCAATCATTGAGTCCAAGCAAAGAAGGAAATTCTTTTTTAAAATGGTGGTCAATTTTTACAAAACGGTCACATCCAATATCTTTTAAAAAATCACATATGAGGGCAGTTCCCACATTGTAAATATTTTTTTGAAATTCTGAAACATATTTCCAAATTTCTTCCCCGGTACTATTATTTATTCTATCAAGTTCTATATAAAATTTGTCCATGCCGAATTCAAGTCGTTTTTCCATTTCTTGACTACCGCCCAAAATTACCGCTATTATTCTGGAATTGAATTTATTGGATTTTAAATCAAATTGTTCTTTTTGTTGTATTCTGGATGCAACCTTATACAGCCTGCTCGGTGTCCAATTCTGGTCATTAAGAAATTTTTCTTCCGAATAGATTTCAGCTAAACATTTAGGAAGCATACTTGGTGTAGGAATACTCCCAGATATTGATGACAGATATTTTCTCAAAGGGGCGTATGTAAAACAACAGGTGAAAAAAGTTTTCATTAATTTATTAATATCTTTGGGTCGTTGAGGAATTTCCCAATGCTGAAAAAACGAAATGATGCATTTCCTATCAAGCTTATCCATTTGAATATTTTGATCATGTGCCAATGTTATCAATTTTTTCCGCATCATCATTAATTTAGAATGGACAACATTAATTTCTTTATGATTCATATGTTGTGTGAATTTTAAATTTGCCATAGTTGTATTCCTTTATAGTGCACATTTTGTTGAAGCCGAACAATTATTATCACTGCTGTCCGGTTAACTTTTTTTACTACAATATAACACCTTGATTATTAATATGATACTTGCAATTTTATTTTTTGAGATAGCGTTTTCGGTTTTTTTGTTATTTTTCGCCTCCGG
>JAJRPH010000213.1 GCA_024280875.1 Deltaproteobacteria bacterium
AACCGAAAACGCTATCTCAAAAAATAAAATTGCAAGTATCATATTAATAATCAAGGTGTTATATTGTAGTAAAAAAAGTTAACCGGACAGCAGTGATATAATATATTGATAATCAAAGTCTTTGTAGAGCAGTTAAAGGAAAAAGAGCTTGAGTGCTGCATGCAAAACGATTCTTTACTCTCTGTCTTTTTCCCGTGGATGACAGCGTTTATGGACTTCTTTTAAGTCATTGATACTGACACGGGTATACACCTGGGTTGAGTTTAAGGAACTGTGACCTAACAGTTCCTGGATGGTTCGGATATCCGCCTTGTTTCTAAGCATGGTGGTTGCGCAGGTATGGCGGAACGTGTGACAGTGGATGTTCTTTTTTATCTTTGCTTTTTTTGCATACTTTTTATCCAATACCCATACCGCATTATGGTTTAGCCTGTTGCCCCGCGAAGACAGAAACACCGTATTGTTATACGGGTCTTTGATCAGTTCCGGACGCACGGATTTTATATAATTTTCAAGATACCGGCAGGCAATCCGGCCAATGGGAACGATCCTTTCTTTTTTTCCTTTTCCACGGACCCGCATAAACCCGTCATGATAATCCACATCATTTAAGGTAAGTTTTCTCAACTCTGTTTTTCTTACTCCCGATGAATACAGCACTTCAAGGATGGCACGGTCGCGATAACCGATTACGCTTTTTATATCCGGTGCCTGCATCATCTTTCTCGATTCCGAGACACTCAAAATACTGCGCGGCAGGGTTTTGGGCTGTTTTGCATACTGGATATCCTTTGCAGGATTGGACACAATGTAATCATTGTCTCTTAAATATGTTACATACTGCTTAACCGCACACATCATGCTGTTTTGATGGGAGATGCTGTATGGATATCCTTTTACGGTTAAAGACTGATAAACTTCCACCTGATACGCTCTGACAACATCTTTTGTAATACCGTCAATGTGGCTGATGCCAATGGATAAAAGGTAATCAAAAAATTTGTCTAATTTCCGCATGATTTCACTGATTGTACGGTGGGAAGGGTTCAGCACTTTTAATGATCTTTCAAACTCCTTTGCCGTTTCCTTTAAATTATTCTGCTTCATTTTTTGGTCGAGTCCTTTGTATCTGCGGTTTTGCATCTTTTTTATCTATTTTGTCTTTTTCCCTGGGATGGGTTTTTTGATGAACTTTCTTAACATCAAATCCCAGGCTGCGGATATAAATCTGGGTGGTACTCGGATAAGCATGACCCAACATCTTTTGAACAGCCATTAAATCAGCACCGTTTCTGATCAGGTCGGATGCAAAGCAATGCCGGAACAAATGCGGGTTAACAGGTATTTTTATTTTTGCAGACTGGCCGTACTTTTTAACCATTACACTGACTGCCTGTTTGCCCATGGAGTTACCGAACCGGTCAACAAAAAGATAACGAATACTTCTGTTCTTTTTCGTATAATGAGGCCGGACCCTGCTGATATATTCTCTCAGGAACCTGACCGCATGCTTGCCCATGGGAACCACACGGTCTTTTTGTCCCTTCCCCATATTCACCCGCAGCATCTTTTCTGTGAGGTCTGCGTCATAAATGGTCAGTCGGCACAGTTCCTCTTTCCGGATGCCCGTAGAGTAAAAGACTTCCATGATCGCACGGTCACGGATGCCTAACAACGTGCCGAGATTCGGCTGATCAAGCAGCTTATTGATTTCTTTTTTTGTAAGAACCCGCTTTGGCAGGTTTCTTTGAACTTTCGGCTCTTTTATTGTTTCTGCAGGATCAATAAAAATAATATTGGTTTTTTCCAAAAACGCAAAAAACCGTTTAACGGATCGCACCTTTATACAAAGCGTACCGCTGCCGTAAGGCGTGCCGTCTTTTTTCCGGTATTCATAAAGACCGGCAATATAGTCTTCAATCATTGAACGGGTGACCTGTCTCATGCCTGCTACGTCGATTGCACCCAAAAAGCCTTTTAAATGGTCAACATAGGCGTTTATGGTTGAAGGGCTCCGGTTTAATACTGTCAAATGCTCTTTAAATTTAAAAACAAGTTCATCCGTATGCATATGATGCTCCTTTGCAGTATTATTTTGATCGTGTTTTTAATACATGCTCTATAATTACTTTTTTCCGGATCACCGCCAGGTTAACGGGGCATTCTCTATAAACCCTTGCAGGACAAAGGATTGATCAGATTTTAATGTAACCGCCAAGTGCCCTCCAAGCAGGCTCCAGGTACCCTCCAGGTCTATCTCATTTATCGGCAATGCCGAGCTTATCCGCTTTCTTTTTTAACTGCTGCATGCTTGTAAGCCCTATCAAAAAGGGCTTTTCTTCGTTGACTTCTTCCGTAAGAAGGAGCTCATAGACATATTCCTTGCCTTTTTTTCCGGTCATTGCATAAATGTATTCCAGTTCTTCAAGCTGCCTGATGTGGGTCTTTACCTGGAAGTCGCTCCAGCAGCAAAACTCCCGGATATCACGGCGGGTAAAATGATATACCTCCGGCTGTGTTTTTTTCTTTTTACAGATATCTTTCACCATCTTCTGAATAAGCTTCAATAATGCCCGTGACGGCGGTGGCAGTTCGTCAAGACTGCGGCCAAGCACGTAACCGGCAATGGTGTTGGCTTTTTCAATATCTTCAAGCGTGACGTTGATGTATTTAATGGTGTTTCCGTTAAACTCCATGGTATGGATTTCCCGCTGGTACTGGAACAGATAGGCGATGGCAGAGATCAGGTTCAGGTATTTGGTGTGGTCTCTTCTGGCTCTTAAAGACTTGCTGGTAAAGGTCAACAGATCAGCATAGGGATTAAACACGGCAAGGGACTTGAGCAGTCTGTTGGCATTCTTGTGTTTTCTGGTGATTCCGACGGATTCAAGTTTATTGATCATACCGGCCATGGTCTGGCTTTGCCGTTGTTTGGTCAGGATTTTTTTGGTCATTTCCTCGGATTCATCTATGGAGATGAACACGAACCGGGAAGCGGTTTCTCCGTCAATATCCACCTGTGTGGTGGTAATAAAAACCATCAAAGGACCTTCAACCGTGTTTTCTTCCGTCTGCATTTTACCGGTAACCGGGTCCTTGCCCGTATAGGCAATGGTGATTTTCTTGGAACTCTGGATGCTTCGGATCGAATAAATCGCACCGTTCATGCCGTCGAGTTCCTCAATAGCAAGAATCTTGTTTTTCAAACTGTCCTTGTCTTTGTAAAATAGGGCCTGGTCCGTAAGCCGAGTGTATTTGATATAATCATCCTCCGGGATTAAAGATAATACGCTATCCTGGAGATATGATTTGCCGGCAGCGCTTCTTGACTGGATCATGACGGACAGGGGAGATTCCATCTTTCTGGAGATCGCGGCAATGTAGCATAACAGCTTGTTCATTTCCTCGCCCGTATAGCCGATGGTTTCAAAATCGGACAGGATTTCTGTAAACATCTCGGGATTGTTTAAAAGCTTCAGTGCAGCCGCCCTGTCCTTTCCGGTTATCTCTTTTTTTACGGTTGCCGCTTCATCTGGCGGTTTATAATTTTCCGCCAGCTCAAGCAGTTTTCCCATATCTGCGGTAATG
>JAJRPH010000002.1 GCA_024280875.1 Deltaproteobacteria bacterium
AAAGCTCCAAATTTAAGGCGCGCAAATCCTGAGTGATGATTTGTACTTAGCGTACCATGAAGAAACGAAGGATGAAGCGCAACACAGAATTTGGACTTTTTACGAAGCCATCAATCTTAATAGTCGCCTATAATAAAAATAAAGTTACATTTTTTGGATTGAATTTTTTTCATGGCTGTGACTTTTTTACCTTACAGTATGACATAAAAGATAACAGACAGTAAAAATCACCATATAAAATTACAGGCAGGTTGACCATCAAAAAAATTCACAGAACACTTTTTAAAAAGATTTGCTATTTGGCAATAAAAGAGTTATTTTATTTTGTTAAATTAAACAGGAATAAATTAATGATTAACCTGCGGGGCACATGACTGGAAACTCACTTTCAAAAGGGATTTATCCCATGCATGAATTTCTGGTTACTGAACGGATTATAGACATCGTACCCCGGCATGCAGAAGCAAATCATGTCAGCCAAAGCATTCCCCATCACCTTGAAGGTCGGCGAACTCGGTAGCCTGGAGAGCGAATATTTTTTACAAATGACTAAATTATTGTCCATACTTCAATATTTTGCTTGACAAAAAGACTAAATTTCAATTTAATATGTAGAAATTATTAAGAATTTGTTAGAAACGGGCAAAATTATTTTAAATATAATTTAAACTATTAGGTCAATCATGGATGAAGAAAATAAAAGCTATGAAGACGATCAGGACTATCCTGAAAATTTTGAAGACTCTTTTGAAATAGGCATACCCGTTGAAGACACCTTGAGTTCTCTGCAAAGTATTGGATCCGATGAATCCCCAGCTGTTGAACCGAATGTTGAACCGAATGTTGAACCGAATGTTGAACCGGATCTGGAAACTGGAGACGCACAGGAAACCGTCGAAAAAGTTTTTCCTGACGAGGAATCGTCCGCCCCCTCCCCTTTTGATGAAATCAAAGCACAGCTTCAAAGTCTTTCACAGGCGTTTGAAAGCAAATTAAAATATGATGAACACAAAAATAAAATAATAGACGACCTGCATCAATCCCTTCAGGTGCATCGGGAAGGTCTGGTCAAAAAATATCTGCTCCGTATCATTACGGATATCATTAAAATAGTTGATGATATGCGAAAATTTTCGTCACACTACAAAAAACAGCCCGTCTCGGATGAAACAACAGAAAAGCTGTTTAAATACATCGAAAATATTGCATCGGATCTTGAAGATCTTTTTTCCTGGGAAGGTGTTGTGCCGTTTACCTGTAATGGAGAGATGGTAGACCCTGCCCGTCAGCGCATACTCAACAAAATTAAAACCGATGATCCGGCAAAGGACAAGACCGTTGCGGAGCGACTAAGGCCCGGTTACGAGTGGGACGGCAAAGTAATCCGTCCTGAAATGGTATCAGCTTATATCTATAAGCCCGAGTCATTGGCGGAGGATAATAATAACTAATGACGGAACAAACAAACCGCATTTTCGGAATTGACCTTGGCACCACTTATTCTTCAATCGCCTATGTCGATGAATTCGGCAAGGCAGTCATTATTCCAAGTGCCGAAAATGAACGCGTAACGCCTTCTGTTGTATTTTTTGACGATGACTGTATTGTTGTCGGCGATGTAGCCAAAGAAAGCTCAAAGCTCTATCCCAATGAAGTGGTAAGTTTCGTCAAACGCTCCATGGGAGAACCCAATTTTATTTTTCTGCATAATTCGGAAGAATACCGGGCTGAAGAGATATCCGCGTATGTGTTAAAAAAGCTTGCTCAGGATGCTGAGCAGTATCTTGGCGAAAAAGTCACGGACGTAGTGATCACCTGTCCCGCTTATTTTGGCATCAATGAACGCGAGGCGACCCGAAAAGCCGGAGAAATCGCCGGATTTAACGTCAGACACATTATTAATGAACCTACTGCAGCAGCCATTGCTTACGGATCGCTTGATTCCACGGATGAGCGGGTCGTTCTGGTTTATGATCTTGGCGGCGGCACATTCGATATCACAATGATTGACATCCGCAAGGATTCCGTGGAAGTCATCTGTACCGGAGGAGATCACAACCTGGGCGGCAAGGACTGGGACGACCGGCTGGTTGCGCATATGGTAGAACTTTTTCAGAGTGAAATCGGGACAGACGAAGACATCTTAGATGACCCGGACACGTGGCAGGATCTCCAGCTTTCAGCGGAAAAAGCGAAAAAAATTTTAAGCCAACGTCCCAAAACCCCGATTTCCGTTACACACGGGGGAGAGCGCGTCAAAATGATTGTCGTCCGTGAAAAATTTGAAGAAATTACAGAAGACCTGCTTGAAAGAACCATTGAATTCACGAAAGAAATGCTCGAAGAAGCCAAAAACAAAGGATATCAGAGTTTTGACGAAATCATACTGGTCGGCGGCGCCACCCGAATGCCCCAGATAAAAGATCTAATTGAAAAAAATTTTTCCTTCCCGCCAAAGGTATTTGATCCGGATGAAGCGGTGGCAAAGGGCGCCGCAATATACGGCTGGAAACTGAGCCTTAATGACGGCCTGATTAAGAGGCTGTCCCAAAAAGCAAACAAGCCCATTGCAAAGATTGATGATATTTCGGAAATGATCGAAAGCAATGAAATTTCCGCCCAGGACTTTAAGGAAGCTGCCCAGGAAGTAGCCGATCAAACAGGATTTACCCTGCCAAGCATTGAACGGTCGATGCTAAAAGTCAAAAACGTGACCAGTAAAAGCTTTGGCATTGTCGCACACACTCCGGAGGATGATGAAATAGTATTTAATATTGTCTTGAGAAACACCACGGTTCCCATTACCTTGAAAAAGAATTTCTACACTGCGGTCATGGACCAGAAAACCGTTTTAATCCGTATCATGGAAAGCGAAACCAGCCGTGTGGAAGTGCCTCTGGATCATGCCGTAGAAATAAAAACCGCCGTATTAAACCTCCCGCCAAACCTTCCGGCCGATCTTCCTATTGAAATCGCTTTTACTTTGAATGAAGAAGGCCGGCTCCATATAACTGCAATGGAGACATCGGAGTCACGGCAGGTTGAAGTGATGGTTGATACCGCATCCGTGATTCAGGGCGAAGACCTGGAAAAAGCCATCGCCAGGTCCCAGAATCTTGTGGTCCATTGATTTTTTTACACTATATTCTCAAAGTCGATCAGACAATCTCTTTAATGGTAAAATTTTTATTCTATTCCACATTCTGATAGTATCTTAAAAAATTACCCGTGCTGGAGCTTATGCAATGCGAATAAACTCATTACAGTTGAAAACTATAATTAAAACCCTG
>JAJRPH010000214.1 GCA_024280875.1 Deltaproteobacteria bacterium
AATTTTTAGAACAACAGATAGACAAGAGCGCGGTGACTTTCAATAAAGTTGACAACCTGATGACATTTCAGGATTCCTGCCGGATGAACAGCTTTGAGGCGTTAAAGGATTTGCCCCGCAAACTGATCAACCGGATTTCTCCGGAGCAATTTGAAGAGATGAAAGACTATAAGGATGTTTCCATGTGTTGCGGCAGCAGTGCCTGGACAGGGTGTGATGCATACAGCAAGGCCATGCAGGTGAAAAGGCTTCGCCATGCCCGTGAAACCGGAAGTAATCTGATGGTCACGGCATGTCCCAAGTGCCAGATTCATTTGCAGTGTGCCATGGAAGATCCGTTTTTAGGTTCGGAGTTGAAAATGGAAGTCATGGACCTGACCAGCGTAATCCGGCAAACGATTTGCTGGGAATAAAATTTACCACAGAGAACACTGAGGTTACAAAGATAAGCAATGAAAAACAGTTGATTTTCTCTGTGACCTCTGTGGTGGAAAAGTGCTTTTTCAAAAGCTATAAATGAAAGGAATACAATTAATGGGATCTTCTGGAATGGCAGCAGTCGGTGCAGGCGTTGATAAGTCGCGCATCGGCGTTTATGTCTGCCGATGCGGATTAAATATTGCGCAGACTGTGGATTGTGCAAAGGTGGCACAAAACGCGGCCGGTATTGCAGATGTGGTCGTGTCAAAAGAGATCACCTATGCCTGTTCCGAACCCGGCCAGATGGAAATTCTTGAAGATATAAAGGAAAACGGGCTGGATCGTATCGTGGTGGCTTCCTGTTCTCCGCGTCTTCATGAGCCGACATTTCGGCAGATGATGAAAAAAGCGGGGCTTAATCCGTATCTTATGGAAATGGCAAATCTTCGGGAACAATGCAGTTGGGTTCACATGAAGGAGCCGGATGCGGCCACCAAAAAGGCCGAAGACCTCGTTAAGATGGCCGTTGCCAGGGTAGGGCTTTTGTGGCCCCTTACCGAAGAGATCGTTCCCTTAACGAAAAAGACCATGGTCATAGGTGGCGGCATTGCCGGTATACAGGCCGCCCTGGATCTGGCGGACACCGGTTATGAGGTGATCCTGGTGGAAAAAACACCATCTATCGGCGGGGTCATGGCCCAGCTGGACAAGACGTTTCCCACCATGGATTGCTCCATCTGAATTCTCGGACCGAAGATGGCGGATGTCGGTCGACATCCCAACATAACACTGCACACCATGAGTGAAGTAGTCGACATTAAGGGCTTTGTGGGTAACTTTAATATCCGGGTGTTGAAAAAATCCCGGTATGTGGATGAATCCGAGTGCACGGCCTGCGGTGAATGCGCCAAGGTCTGCCCGGTGGTTTATCCGGATGAATTCAATGTGGGGCTTTCGTCGCGGCGGGCGGTGTATATGCCGTTTCCCCAGGCAGTCCCGTCTTCTTATGCCATTAACATGAACGAATGCCTGGGCCACGGATGTTCCAAGTGCGCGGATGCCTGTGACAAAAATTGCATCCATTTTCACATGTCGGACGAAGATTTTCAGGTGAATGTCGGGTCCATCATTGTTGCCACGGGACTGGAGCCCTATGATCCGCGTGAAATGGATGAGTATGGCTACACCCGCTATGAAAATGTCATGACCAGTCTGGAATTTGAGCGCATGGTTAATGCCGGCGGTCCCACAGAGGGCAACCTCATTTGCCCGAAGGGCCGTAAAACGCCCCGGTCAGTTGGTTTTATTCAGTGCGTGGGGTCCCGTTCCCGGCAGAAAGGCGGGGAATATTGTTCCAATACCTGCTGCATGAATACCATTAAAAGCACCCTTGTGCTGAAAGAGCATTATCCGGACATGGAGATCAAAGTGTTTTATATTGATATCCGTGCGTTTGGAAAAGGGTTTGAAGACCTTTTCAACCGTAGTCGCAAGCTGGGCGTTCAGTATGTTCGGGGACTGCCCGGCAGCATCGAGGAACTTGAAGACGGCAGTGTGCGGGTGGCGGTTGAAAACACCGGTACGGGCCGGATCGAATATCATGACCTGAACATGATGGTGCTCGCTTTGGGCATGAAACCGTCTTCAGGGACCCAGCGTCTTCAGGAAATGATGGGACTTCAGCTGACTTCAGACGGTTTTTACCTTGAGGCCCATCCCAAACTACAGCCCGTGGATGCAGCCACCCGTGGGATTTTTTATGCCGGGTGCGCCGAAGGCCCCAAGGATATCAAGGAAAGCGTGACCCAGGGGTCGGCTGCGGCTGTCCGGGCCATTCGCCTGATGCACAGAGGCGTCATCACCACCGAACCGATTACCTCCGAAGTTATTGCCGAGCATTGCGTTTCCTGCGGCAAATGCGCAACGGTTTGTCCGTATAATGCCATTGCCGTGGATACCAAGAAAAAGATACCGGCGGTTGTGAATACTGCGGCCTGTGCCGGGTGCGGCACCTGTGCGGCGGAATGTAAATTCGGCGCCATTGTCATGAATCATTATACGGATGAACAGATCAACAGCCAGACCGACATCATGCTGGCTGAAAACGCGGCGGATAAAATTCTCACCTTTGCCTGCAACTGGTGTTCCTACGCGGGGGCGGACTACGCCGGGGTGTCCCGGCTCCAGTACCCGGCCAATGTTCGTCTGATCCGCACCATGTGTTCCGGGCGGGTGGATGAGGAATTTGTCTGGCATGCTTTTGAAAAAGGCGCGCCTGTGGTTCTGGTCAGCGGTTGCCACATCGGGGACTGTCATTATATTGACGCCAATCACTGGACCGAAAAACGAATCAACAAGATGCACAAAAAAATGGAAAAAATGGGGATCCGCCCGGAACGCTTGCAACTGGAATGGATCAGCGCGGCCGAGGGGATTCGGTTTGCCGGTGTGATGAAAGATATGGACCAACTCCGCCAGAACGTGACGGAAGCGGAAATTGTCGAAACAGTGAAGATTTTAGGGGAGCGGAAGAAGAAAAAGTAGGCAGGTGGAAGGTGAAAGGTAGAAGACTGAAGGGAAAAGATGGAAAGGGCTGAACGCTGAACATTCAACGTCGAATATTGATGTCGCTTTTCACCAGTTCTTTTTATATGCAATATCAATGGTAAATCGTTATTTGATATGGCGTATTTTGTATCTGTCTAATCTCTCATGGTGAGGTGAATTGCTATTGGATTCTTTACTGGATGCTTGGATTTTGGTGGCGAGCACTTCAGTTAATCTCATTTAATTCACAATTCAAGACCCGGCACCGTTTTTTTTCTGCTGGCCTGGTGGCGTAGTTTTGCCTTGCGCAGCCGGGTTTTTAATCGCCGCGCCTCATTCCGCGTAGCGGTTCAGTCCTTTGTAGAAAATTATATTTGGAGATTGGTAATAAGTCCGTTTTTTTCTGTATCATTTTTTGAAAATACAAAGACCTAATCCTTTATTCATACGAGAGGCTTCTATAAAAATCAGGTCAGCAAGACAATAGTTGCTCTAAAATCAACGGACAATGTTCTTATATGGTCTATACCCCATACAATTTCGCAATTATCGGACACCACTGAATAAGCATATTCGGATAAAGTGTTTACATGATCCAAAGTAATTTTATCTTCATACCTGTTATCAAATGAAAAAATACATAAAATTTTGTCTGCATGTTGGAAATGATGAAAATTATTTTTAATATATGAATTAAATGTATTCTCGCTATTTTCAAATGAACTTTCACAGATAAACGGAAAACCAATAGAGTTTTGAAGTATGGATCGGACATCAGCAAAGTCTAAGCATAATAGTGAAGGAAACCAAGAAAAGGAATATATGTCCTGAATTGTTTTAATTGCGATTTCCATCGGATTTTTTGGCGGCAGTATAATTATGGATTCAGAATTAGCTGGAAAATTAGTGGTTTTATTTTTAAATATTAATTTCGCCCTGTTATTAATCATGGTAACCAGCAGGATCGGGTTAACAGAAATACACAATTCTCTTGCAATCCAGAAATCCCGGTTTTCTATCTCTCCAGCCAAAAAAATGATTGCCGAGTTCGCAAGATTTGATATTAAATCTCTTTGCTGGGGAGAAAATAAATGCACTTCAAAATTGTGATCATCTACTGTTTTTGTTAATAATTTGGTTAACTGGAACCCAATTCCCTTTGTACCAAGAAAACAAACCCTGGCTTTAGATTCAAAAAGTTGTTCCACTTGAGATGAAATAGAGTGAGTTTCAATGTTTTTGATGGGTGAAAACGGAAATCCTTTCGATATATTCCCGCTACAAACTAAAAAAGTAAATAATCCAACATGTTTCATAAAGTCCCGTCTATTGATTATAGGCACGACAAACTCCTTTTCGCATTTAATGACAAATCTTTTATATCGTTATCCATTTACCTTAAGTTAAACATGTTATGTCTTGTTCCCCCGATAGCATCTGCATACAAATTGTTGTGCCAACTGGAACGAACCGGATATCAAGAGAAATCGAGTTTAAGTGGATTCAGCTAATGTGCTATCCTTAAACATTTTTTTCATTTGATTTTCTAAATGTTCGGGTTCAATCTTTTTATAATCCGGCTCATAAAAGGTGATTGAATTTTCAAGCATGACCCAATTGCCCCCTATGGAATATATGGATGCAACCTTCAAGTCTTCAATTATCCTGTCTCTTTGATAAATTTTCATTGGAAAAAACTCCAAAGACATATCATGTATTGTAGCAAAACCATCAAATGCCTTGCAATCAACCGAGACCTGAAATGAACCACCGGGATACTCATAACTTTCTATCTTTATGATTTTTGCAACCGTTCGCAGGGTGATAGTATCCATTAAGGGTTCTGTATCCTGAAATATTTTTTCTTCATCTGTAATTGGATTATAATTCGATAATGCTTTTGAACATATTTCAGTTTTTTTACTATCCATCGGAATTTTATTCCCGCAACAGTAAGTACCCAATAAGCACACAGCCCCCGCATTGCATAAAAACTTACGCCTTGTTATTTTTTTCTTCATTGTAATGCCCCCCCCCCCCTCACACTTGTCGTCCAGCAACCTTCCATGAAATTTGATTTAGGGCTAACTGCAAATTTGATACTATATGGGAACGTCGTCATCATCATCAAAATTTACGTCTTCAATTAGATCCAGGGTATCCTGAGCTGCCTGGGATACATTAATGTCTGGATCTGCAATTAATTTTTTAAGAATAAATTCCGGGATTTCATCATTGTCTGCCAATTCATACCTGACTAAAGGATCTGTTTGTTGATAAAGTTTTTCGCATAACCAGTCCTTCTCACAAACTCCATATTCTTCAGTTAAATCAACCATATTCTTCACCAACCCGATCAAAATTTCAGGATCACCTGTGTTTATAAAACGATCGATGTCTTCTTTCCCCATTTGAGATATGAATTTATCCCTGGTAATAATCGTTCTCATAACCTCTATCTGAGAATCTGATAAAAGAAGTTTAACTGTTTTCCGGCGAAGATTTTTTTGTGATGCAATATAGGATCTTGTCTCAGTAGAAGGAGATTGCGCCAGTTCATGAAAAATATCCTTGGCTTTTTTGCAATCATCTAAAGCATAAGATATTTCATTTAATTCTTTGTGCCCCAACTCTACTCTTGTGTTGTTGATGATAAGTTCTGCTTTCATTCTTTGTCCTCCCTTTTTAATTGTTTAATTAATAATATCATGGCAGTATTCCATCTAATGGAACGACTTTCTATTTTTATTAAAGAGGGGGCATTATGTCTCAAAAAACTTATTCAGACAGGGACCATGGACAAAAGGTTATAGAATTATTTTTCAAATTATTCTTCTCCCCCTACGAATATTCACTGACTGAGCTTGCAAGAGAACTGGAATGCTCAAAGCAGACAATCGGGCGTATTGTCGATAAAATAAACAGTTCCACTGAAGGCATTAAAATTGAAGATTTTATTAAAAATAGAAAACGGTTCTTCAGGATCAGAAAAGAGAAAATCCCTGCTAAAGAAATGAATTTAAGCCAGTCAGAATATGGGATTTTACAAATGTGCTGCGCCTTTACACAACATTTGATTGGAAAAGAAATATTTGATCAGGCGTTGAATGCTCTTGGTAAGAGTCAGGTTTTGATAAAGAATAGGGAAACAGTATCTGCCAAACATTTTGGTGCCTTTACCCCCGGAACAATTGATTATTCAGACCACCAGCAAATAATCAAAGACTTGATTACCGGGATGGAAAACAGAAAAGTTTGTAAAATCACGTATAAATCCATCTGGAATCAAGAATCCAAAACATTCTATATCAAGCCATTAAAACTGTTTTCTAAATACGATACTATTTATTTACATGCTCAAATGGCAAAAGCTCCCGGCAAAGTATATAAGGCACCTAAGTTTGATCCTCTGCTGGTAATTCATCGAATTGAGACGCTTGAAATCACAAAGACATCTTTTAAATTTCCTGACAATTTTGATTTTGAGAAAACTTTTAATCAAACTTTTGGTGTTATGAAGGAAGATTCTTTTCAGGCAAGGATTGAATTTTCCGGGTACGCTGCCAAGCATGTAAAAGAACGGATTTGGAGTCATGACCAAATTATTGATGAAAAAGGGAATGGGGTCCTTGAATTGACCTTTACCGCAACCTCTGGCATCGAAATATTGTCCTGGGTCCTTTCATTTGGACATGAGGCACGAGTCCTTGAACCAGATTGGTTTGTGGAGGAGATTCAGGAGGAGGTCAAGAAAATGTATGAATTATATAAATTTTGACATGGGTGTTATCCAACACGATGAGTCTTTCTGGTGGCTGGTAACTTATTCCTCGTTAAAGTGAATAATGCTGTAGTCGGGATTTTCTATTAACCATTCGTCAATCTTATTTTTCAATTGCTCTGTATCAAGCTCGTCTTTTTCATCGTCGTCAAGATCTAAGTTCCAGGCAAAAGCTTGAGCAACAACATTGCTTGTTTCCTTTATGTATTCTTTTGACCAATGATATAAAAGAGATTCACAAAATGATTCCTCGAACTCTTCTGATGCAACAGGATCATTCCAGACATCTGGAGCAGGAACACTGGTTACACCTGAAACAAGTCTGTTATAATATTCAGCATTGTCTATTTTGTTATTAATATTTTCTATCCAGTTTTCCCAAGCTTCTTTTGCTACATTTTCATTTGAATATTTCCAGTCTGTAATGCCTATGCTTTCAAGATATTTTTGAATTCTATATCGTAACCCCAAAAAGGCATTAATAATATTTTCTTCCTCTTCGTTAATTTTCTTCTTTATGAAATCAAAGTATGGTTGTCTCTCAGTAATTCGTTTCTTTAATGTAGTTTTTAGATTATCTCTCAATGATTGTGGATTCCAAAAACCATAACAAGTTTTAATACAATATTTTTTCCAAAAGGCCTTGCCACTACCAAGATCAGGCAGCTTTATGCCCAAACCAAATGGCGTTTTTGCTGAAAGTAAAACTTCAAGCGATACAGAATCTGTTATGCTTGCCTCTATCATTGGATCAATATTTACTTGTTGCCTAACAACGTTTTGTGGCAAATATAGTTTGAACCGGAATGGATTTTGCTCCTTTAATTCATAATAAATTGAACCATTTAATAATAGTTGTCTCATGCATGATGGGAAATTGCCAGATGTATCAATACCTACTTGAACTGATTGAGCATGAAGATTATCTGCATATTCTTTTATCCACTTTGCTAAGCGATTTCCGTTCGCTTTTCCACCAATATTGATATCTTCATAAAGAATTAATTCTTCATTTTGGCTAATTCCATTTTGTGTTAAATTCATTGACCCAAATAATATCTTTGCTTTTTTGTTTCCTTCAATTAAATAGGCTTTACTATGAAATAGAGCCCCCAACTGTACAAGAAAAATTCCACTACTTGAATTACATATATTGTGTATTTTCTTGTTTGCTTTTATAAATTTTTTTTGAGTTTCCCTATCTGATAAATAGTGACTTGATGACTTGTCAATAAATATTCGTAAGGAAGGGAGTCCTCTGGTATCGGCAATTTCATCTACATATTTAATTAGCTGATCAATGCTATCAAAGTCGATATAAGCCGAAATAATTACAACATTTCGTATTGCTCCAGATATTTGAAAAAGTTTATTTAGTGGCTGACAAGCATCATACAGCCGTAAAGATTTTATTTTCATTTTGGTCTCCTATATTTCAATTTTAGTATTTGATCTCTACTAACGTCAATATTAAGTAACCATTCTTGTCGGACCAAATTATCTTATTGATTTTTATTAAAATTCATTCCAAAAATAGCTGTTTTCAGAGCTTAGCGCACACTTTTCATGGGTAAAAAGAGGGCAATGGTACCGGGTCTTGAATTGTGAATTAAAACATCAACAACAGACCAAAATACTCACCGAAAAAATCTGTATCCCATTGCAACATACAATAGCTAAATCGGCTGTCCAGATGAAAATCCGGCAGGCACAATATATAGCGTTTTTATTAGATCAGAGGGTCATTAGTCTGCCCTTGACTCATTAAAAATTTTATTAAGAGCCACGGGCAGACCCCTATCCCTCGTAGTTTGTGAAACGGATTGTTTCCTCTCATTTTGGTTGTATCCGGATTTGGAGGGCTTTCAGCCAAACTGTCAATTTTATCGATGATACGCTTTCGGTCAGCCTTCGGTACTTTTTTGAGTACTTTAGCAGCAGATTTATTAACCGCTATCCGATAGCTCAACCCTCAAGTTCCTTTTTCAACTCTTCCCAGGAAATCGGATCACCCGGTTCTTTTTTCGCTTTCCACGCATCATCAATATCTATCTGGTCCTCCAACTTTTGAAGCAATTTTAACTCTTTCATTGAGACAATAGCCGCAACAGATTCGCCACGACGGGTCAGAACAAAAGACTCATCCCCAAAAGCGACCCTATTGATTATATTTCACTGCTGTCCGGTTAACTTTTTTTACTACAATATAACATCTTGATTATTAATATGATACTTGCAATTTTATTTTTTGAGATAGCGTTTTCGGTTTTTTTGTTATTTTTCGCCTCCGGCGAGGTTTTTTTATTATAAAATCAAACTAATAAGTGTAATTTACT
>JAJRPH010000215.1 GCA_024280875.1 Deltaproteobacteria bacterium
CGATTCCGGAACTCGATGGCACTAGTTCAACCTCATTTGTTATTATCAATTTAACCCAGAAACTTGTTCTGGTGGGCGGTTCAAGTTATGCCGGTGAACTTCGGCAGGTGGTGTTCACTCTTGCCAGCTACCTGATGCCGGACTCTGTTTTTTGTATGCGCTGTTCGGCCAATGTGGGTAAAGATGGAGATGTGGCAATCTTTTTAGGTCGGGAAGATACGGGTAAATCAACGCTGGCAGTTGATCCTGATCGAAGTTTGGTCGGGGACCATGCACATGCCTGGAGCGATAAAGGACTGTTTAATCTTGAGTGGGGCGGCTATGCCAAGATTATGAATATAGAAAAGGAAAAACAGCCTTTTATCTATGAGTGTACGCGAAAATTCGGTTCCATTCTGGAAAATGTCGCTATTGATATGGATACCCGGCGGGTTGATTTAAAGGACGACAGCCTGACAGATAATACCAGGTGCATCTACCCCATATCCCATATTCCCCATGCCTATCGGGAAGGACTGTTTGAACACCCAAAAACCCTTTTTCTGTTGACCTGCGACGCTTATGGCGTCCTCCCCCCCATTGCCCGCCTGACCCCAGAGCAGGCAGTTTACGCATTTTTGTCAGCATATACGTCAAAATTTAATCAGGTGGAATCCGGTGAGTTCGAGGCCCAGGTCATGTTCAGCGTTGCTTTTGGGGATACAATGATCGCATTGCCCGCATACGCATATGCCAAACGTTTGATGGAAAATATTATTAAATATAACATTAATTGTTGGCTGGTGAATACCGGATGGAGCGGAGAGCCAAGTTTTAAGAGTGAACGGATCAAGATTGAGCATACCCGGGCATTGATTAAAGCGGCCATTTCCGGGGAGCTTTCAAAAATGGAATTTGAAGCTGATCCGGTATTTCAGTTTGAAATTCCAAAGAAAACTCCTGGCGACGTGGTTCCGGCAGAAATCTTAAATCCGAGAGAGGCCGCTGAAGATGCCGGTGAATACGAATTGCGCGCGATTCGCCTGGTTGCGGAGTTTATGAAGCATTTTGAACAGTATGAGGATCTTGTTCCCGAAGAAATGCGTGCCATGCTGTCTCAAATTATTTCCATTGACGACAAACTTGATCTGGAAGATTTCGGGTTAACCATCTGATAATTGATGGTATTTATCGAGTATCTGCAAGGTCAATTCCATCAAGATAGAAAATAAAAACGGCAAGTTCAGTTGTCATACTGAACTTGCCGTTTTTTGTTTATCTGTTCAAAATGTTCTTTTCAAAGGTTAGCGTGGCAAAGTAATCCGCCATGGTTTCTTCTCTGCGGATCAACTCAACCGAGCCATCTTGTTTAAGCAACAGTTCCTTGGGACGCAGCTTTGCATTATAATTAAACCCCATGGCATGGCCATGGGCACCGGTGTCATGAATGATGAGAATATCATTGGTCTCAATTTCCGGGAGTTCCCGTTCAACGGCAAATTTGTCAATATTTTCGCAAAGCGATCCCACAACATCAACTGTTTCAATCGGAAGTTTTGTTGGATCTTTACCAAAAACGTCTATATGATGATAGGCGCCGTAAATTCCGGGCCGCATCAATGCGGACTTGCAGGCATCGACGCCAATATGCTTACGGTAAATGTCTTTGCGGTTAATCGCTTTTGTGACTAATACGCCATGGGGTCCAGTCATATAACGACCGCTTTCCATAAACAGTTTTGGAGAATACCCATTGTCTGACGAGTAAGCATCAAACAATGTATTTATTTCCCTGCTCATTTGTATCAGGTCTAATGGAGCGTCTTCCGGCCGGTACGGAATACCGAGCCCACCTCCGATATTAATGAATTCGAACCTGATATGGAGTTCTGACGACAGCCATTCGGTTAAATCCAGGAGCATTCGGGCGGTTTCAACAATATAGGAATAATTGAGATCGTTGGATGCCAGCATGGTATGCAGGCCGAAGCGGGTACTCCCCAGGGCGGTCATTTGCCGGTAGGCATCTAAGATCTGATCATGGCTGACTCCGTATTTGGACTCCACCGGATTTCCGATGATCTCATTGCCGGTTCGGCGAGGACCCGGATTATAACGAAAGCAGATGAGATCAGGGATGGCCGGGAGTTTGGGAATCAGTGAAATATCATCAAGGTTTAAGATGCATCCGCCGTCAGAAAACGCTGCCTTGAAATCTTCATTTGTGGTATTGTTTGAGGTAAAAATAATTTTTTCACCGAAGGCGCCCTGCTGGCGGCTTAACACAAGCTCGGGAGTGGAACTACAGTCAAATCCAAATCCCATTTTTTGCATAATCGCCAGGATGCTTGGATTGGGGAGTGCTTTGACAGCATAGTATTCCATAAATCCGTTCATATTAGAAAACGCATTTTTTAAGCGAAGTCCGGTATCCAAAATACCGGCTTCGTCGTATATGTGGAATGGGGTCCCAAAGTGTGCAACGATGTCCGCCAGGGCAGGCAGCAGTCTTTTTTTGAAGTCAACCGACATCGGCATAGGGGGTATCTCCTTATAAATTTAAGTGATTTCATGACACAGTGACACAGTCCATTCTAAAAAGTATTTTAACAACATAAACATTTTTGAGGTTGTTTTCAAGATAATACAGGTTATAGGCGGGTTAAAACTTGACAAAAAACCGTGAATATTAGATTTTTAATACAATATTAACGCTGTGGCATTTGCAGTTTAAGAGATTTGTCGCAGATTATTTTTGACAGGTATGCAATGATTGAAATGGAAGCTCAAAAGACGATATTGTTTGTCGATGACGAGGAAACAATACTTGAGATCGCCAGCGAGCATTTTCAAAATCTTGGGTATCAAGTCCTTACGGCAAAAAACGGCCGGGAGGCGGTTAAGACGTTTGAAGATGCAAACCACATCATAGACTGCTGTTTTACGGATATCAACATGCCTGAAATGGATGGGCTTGAACTGGCGGAATATTTACGGAATTATGATAATACAATTCCCGTTGTTATTATGACCGGGTACCCTTCTCTGGATAACACCCTCCAAACATTGAAAAACGGCGTGGTTGATTTTTTGGTAAAGCCAGTGAATCTGGAACAGATGACCCTTTGCCTTCAGCGTGTTTTGAGGGAGCGGGAGTTGTTTATTAAAAATATTTTACTCAATAAAGAGTTGGAGAGTAAAAGACGGCTTGAAGAATTAAACCGGGAACTGGTTTTAAAAGTCGAGGAACTTCGGGTTCTCAACCGGATTATGACGGAGCTGATGTCCTTAAATACCGGTTCGGAAGTATTGTATCATATTGCAGGAATGGCAACATTGATTACCCCGGCCAGTCGATCAATTTTTTATGCGGTCAGTGACTCGTTTAACACCCCGTTTGAGCTCACAAGCGCTGTCCGAAACAACAATGAAAATTTGGAAAACCAGTTGCCGGAAGGCGAAAGGCAATATGAGATTTTTGATTCCGCTTTAAGTGATTTGATCAAGGAAATTGCTATTGATGAAACCCCCCTGTTAATGGTCGAAAACACAACTCCCGGCCTGTCTGATAAGATCTGTTCTTTGATGGGGATTCCGCTTAAAATACGCGAGAAGGTGTTCGGCGTTTTAATCGCCGTGACCACAAACAAAAGTCAGCCATTTACTGAAAAAGATTTGTATTACATGTCTTTTATGATTCAGCAGGCGGCCTATCTTGTTGAAAATCTGGCCCTGTATGAAAACATCTATGAAAATTTATTTTCTACTCTTTCGGCCCTGGTTAAAACGGTTGAAGCCAGAGACGCTTATACCAAGGAACATTCAAGCCGGGTTAAAGATTCGGCAATCATCATTGCCAAAGCATATGGGTGCTCGAAAGAAGAAGTTGATGTGCTGGATTTTGCCGGACGTCTCCATGACATCGGAAAAATCGGAATCCGGGATGACATCCTTTTAAAGCCCGGTCGGCTGACGAATACTGAGTATGAAAAAATCAAGCAGCACCCGCTGATCGGGGAAAGCATCATTGGCCAGCTGGGACTCTGGGACCGGGAGAAAAAAATTGTCCGGCACCACCATGAATGTTTTGATGGCAACGGATATCCGGATGGCCTGCAAGGGGCGGAAATCCCGCTGCTCGCCAGGATACTCTCGGTTTCGGATGCATATGATGCCATGGTGTCAGACAGAGCGTATAGAAAAGAAATGCCAAGAAGCGAAGTCCTTGAAGTAATCCGGTCAGCAAGGGGGATACAATTTGACCCCCGGATTGTGGATCTCTTTTTATCCCTACAGGCTGAAGGCAGGTTTGAACAGATATACCGGTCTCTGGGCGGGAATAGTCAAATATAATTCAGTGTGGTTGATATAAACATGGCACAATATATAGTGGTTTTTATCCGGTGTTAGGCACAAAATTAGTTGCGTTGAAAAATTTCTTTATAATTTCCTTGACATAACAACAATTTAACGTAAAGATTAAAACCGTATGTGGACGATAAGCTGTGCTTCTCAATTTGATTACCGCTTGATTCTGCTTATTTATCGGGCATTAATATTTAAAAATAGAGGCTGTCTTAACTGCGGCCAGTTTAGGTAAGTGCCTTGAAACAAAAAGCCCATCTCCTTAAAGAAAAATACCTTTTTATCCGTAAAAATATCACTTTTTATTGCGATTCAATTGCAGGCATTATTCTTTCAGTAGTTTATTGTTTAGGATCAGTCCTTTCAGCATCAAACGATTTAGGTTTGTCTGAGAGAGTGCCCATCGGTCAACAATTTATATCAATTTATGGTGGATAGTAAATCATGCTATTTGTACCCAAAAACGAGGTTGTCGGACTGGATATCGGATCCCGTTCTATTAAGGTGGCAGAGGTCACGGAGAGCAAAAAAGGATGGACGCTAAAAAAATTTGGCACCATTGATATTGACCCTGGAGCGATTGAAGAAGGGGTTGTCAAGGACCATCAGAGCGTGGCGAATGCCATTCGTCAGCTTTACCAGACTTATAGCATAAAACAGCAGAATGCTGCGATTTCCATTGGCGGGTATTCTGTCATCGTCAAGAACATAACAATACAGAACATGCCGGAAGAGCAACTCTATGAGTCAATCAACTTTGAGGCGGAACAGTATATTCCTTTTGATATAAATGATGTGAATCTTGATTTCCAGATTCTGGGAGAATCCGAGCACAACCCCAACCAGATGAATGTTCTGCTGGTTGCCGCGAAAAAAGATATGGTCAATGACTATATCAACCTTATCGATATGGCGGGCCTTAATTTATGTGTCATTGATATCGATGCATTTGCATTACAGAATATATATGAATTCAATTACGGTGCGCAGGAGGAAAATATTGCGCTGATTGACATCGGGGCGAGCAAAACATCGGTGAATATACTGAAAAACAATAATTCGGTTTTTATGCGGGATGTGTCTCTTGGCTGTAACCAGATTTATCAACGAATTGTTTCGATCGCGAATTGCACGATGAGTGAAGCTGAAGATATCATGCAAAGTGATAAACCGGACAAACTGTCAACCGAGGAACTGAAAGAAATTATTTCATCTTCTGTTTCTGACTGGTGTGAAGAAATTCGGCGTGCATTTGATTTTTTATATTCAACCAACCCTGATGAGCGGATTAAGCAGATTGCTTTAAGTGGCGGCGCTGCAAATATTAAGGAGTTCAGAGAACTGCTGGCGCTGCAATCGTCAGCTGAAGTGAAGCTAATCAATCCTTTTGAAAAAATTAATATAAACAACGATCAATTAGATTCGGTTTATCTGAAACAGCTGGCACCTCAGGCCGCAATATCCATGGGGCTTGCAATCAGAAGAGTGGACGACAAATGATACGTATCAATTTATTACCCTACCGGGCAGCAAGATCCAAAGAAAATATTCGTAAGCAGGTATCAGTTTTTTTATTATCTTTTGTCCTTTTAATTGTCGTGTTAGGTCTTTATAATAGCCATTTAAGCTCGAAAAAGGAAAGGCTGTCAAGCAATCTGGACAACCTAAAAAAAGAAGTCGCCATTTATGAAACAAAAGCCAAACAGGTGGAGGAAATCAAAAAAAAGCTTGATACTCTCAATAAGCAGATTGAAATTGTCAATCAGCTCAAAGAGTATAGGGAAAAACCGCCAAAACTTCTGGCAAAAATGACGGAAATGGTTATTCCCGGGCGCATGCAGTTAACCCGGCTCAGTTCTAACGATGCAAATCTAACGCTGGGAGGTGTTGCTTTAGATAATGAAACAGTTGCCGTATTTATGCTTCGCCTTGAGCGATCGGGTTTGTTCGCGGGAGTATCCCTGGCAAGCTCAAAACAAGTTAATAAATACAATGTAAATATGAAACAGTTTAGTATTAAATGTAAAAAACCTGTACCGAAAAAGGAAGTCCCGGCATCTAAATAGTCATGAGAGCCTAAGCAGGCGGAGAAAAGGCGAAAGAAGAAATGAAAAAACTTGATATCTCATTAAATTCTATTGAGCCGCTGATTAAACAAATTAGTGAATTGTCAAAAGTTCAGAGAATTATCATATGCTGTGTCTCGGTCGCAATGATCGTTGGTGGTTTTGTATATTTTCTGTACATGCCGAAATATGAAGACATCAATAAATTGAACAAAGAAAGTGCTGTGCAGGAAGAAAAGCTGATAAAAACAAAGAAAAGTGCTCGGCAATATGCGGAATTTCAAAAAAAAATGGAGGCTGCCCAGGCAAAGTTTAACGTCATTGCAAAGGCCCTGCCGTTAACCGATGAGGTTCCCTCTCTGCTGACAAGTATTTCTCAGGTGGGAAAAGATGCCGGTCTGACATTTTTGTTGTTTAAACCTGAACCGGAAAAAATGAAAGAATTTTATGCGGAACTTCCGGTCACCATGAGTTTGTCCGGTACGTATCATGATCTGGGTGTTTTTTTTGACCAACTGGCGGGAATGTCCAGAATTGTCAATGTTAAAAAGTTTGATATGAAAATTGCTAAAAACTCAGTCCTTAATATTGCATGCACTGCTGAAACATATAAATTTGTGGGGCCCCAACCTGCGGAAGCTAAAAAGGGAAAGGCAAATAAAAGAAATAAAAGAAATAAAAGAAGATAAATTATGTATAAAATTTATTGTTGTGTAATATCTGTTCTTTTTTTTGGAGTTTGTTTTTCAGGCTATGACCAGGTTGCGGATGCATCTGATGCGGTGAAATTCATCAGTAATCGTGTGAAGATTATACGGCCTGAAAAAATTTTAACAACTTCTGATTCGGTTTCTCCTATCGGAGCAGTTAAAGAAACTGAAATAAAGATCGCCGCAGTTCCGGTAATTCAGCCTCAGATTCAACTTCCTTCAACCGAAGGCAAGGAGGATAGCGTTGAGGCTTTTGTGCCAGGCGGTGATGTGCCTGTCGGGGATATGTCCGTCGATATGTCTGGGCAAAAGTCTGAAGCCCAGATCAGAGAAGAAGTTTCAGCGTTAATCGGAAAAAAAGAACGATTTTACAGTCGAAAGGGACGAATCGATCCTTTTGAACCGTTTCTTCGCAAGCCGGAACCGGAGGTCATAACTGATGGAAAGGCCAAGCTGAAACGCCGGATTCCCCGGACTCCTTTGGAAAAAATTGACCTGAGCCAGCTGAAACTGACTGCGCTTTTACGGACATCGACAAAATCAAGAGCCCTTGTTCAGGAAGTTTCCGGAAAAGGGTATATTGTCAATGAAGGAACATATATCGGTAATAAAGGCGGACAGGTCTCTAAAATATATAAAGATCGAATATTGGTTGAGGAAAAGTATTTAGACGTTTTTGGTAAAATCTCTGTACGTGAAAGAGAAATGAAACTTCAGCAATAATCTGGAGAGTTAAACATGTTTGATTGTAGTCACATGATATCGGAAAAAAAAATCGGGCGGTCGATTTGTGGTTTATTTTTGTCGATCCTTTTATTGTTTTCAGTTGGTTGCGCGTCCATGTCGAAAAACAAGGAAACGGCATCAGTGAAAGCAGATCCTCAAAAGATAATAACCGGCATAAAAACAGTTGTTGCAGCCGACTCGGAAAGTGTGCTTATCAGTGCAAACAAACAACTGAATTATACTTCCGTCAAGCAGCATGATCCGCTGGGAGTGATATTATTGTTTCCGGAAACAACGCTTGGAGAAATCGCTCCCGTACTAAGCCCGGACAGTGAAATCATAAAGGCAATAATGCCTTCCCTGTCTTCAGATAAGAAAAACACCCGGCTTGAAATCAGATTAAAGGAAGACCTCCCTTATGAAGTGTACAAGGAAGGAACAAATCTTAATATCGTATTTCCGCACCCGAGTGTGCATCCGGACGTGGTATTAACTGAAGCAAATCCGGCGGTTGAAATAAGCGAAGAATCGGCTAAAGCGGAAAATCCCTTAAGCTCTTCGGTTGTTGCGGATTCCTCTGCCCCTGAAACGATTGAGGAAAAAATAATAGAGAAAAAGGCAACTGCGGGTGAAAATGAGATATCAACTAAAGAACCCGCTGTTATTAACCGAATCGATTTTTCAACCCAGGAGTCTGGAAAATCAATGATTATCGTTGGAACGGATTCTCCGGCGAAATTTGACATCCAAAAAATTGCTGAACGAACATTAAAAATCAGGGTTTATAACAGCCGGCTTCCGGAATACCGTCGCCACCGACCTCTAATTACCACACGGTTTGAAAGCGCTGTTGACCGCATCAGCCCTATTCAGGCAACAGACTTAAAAAATGCGACAGACCTTATTGTAGAGCTCAGGGAAATGGTACCCTACCGGCCGGTTACCGAAGATAATGTGTTAACAATAACCTTTGATCCGTCTTCAATTGGTCCCCGACCATTTGAATCTGCCAATTTGCCGCCCTGGCAACAGGTTATAGAAGAAACAACCTATTCTGTTCAGTCTCCTGAAACGCAGGCAAAAGAACAGCCTGTCGGCGAAGAAGATCCATATGGAGACATTTTAGGTCACAAGAAAGAATATACCGGTCAGAAAATTGCGCTTGATTTTTTTAAAACAGATATCAAAAATGTTTTTAAAATTTTGCAGCAGGTCAGTGGGAAAAATTACGCAGTGGATAAGAATGTGACAGGCGAAGTCACCATTTCTCTTGAAAAGCCGGTTCCCTGGGATCAGGTGCTTGATTTAATACTGAAGATGAATCAGCTGGGCAAGGTTGAGCAGGGTGATATTATACGTATTGCGACGACAGCGACATTAAGCGCGGAAGAGGTGGCCCAGCAGAAAAAGTTTGAAGCAATTCGGAATCGCAGGGAACAGCAAAAAACACTGGAACCTCTGGTAACTAAATATATCCCTATCAATTATGCAAATGCTCAGAAAGAGATACTGAAGCACATTGAAAATATTAAGACGAAAGATCGTGGGAAGATTACCGTTGATGATCGAAATAATCAACTCATAATCACAGACATAAATTCAGTACTTCAAAAAATGACTGAAATCATTTCTCAAATTGACAAAGTCACTCCGCAGGTTCTTATAGAAGCCAGAATTGTAGAAGTAAATGACGATTTTAGTCGTGAAATTGGTGTATCCTGGGGAGCCAGTGGTGAAGATATTTATAAAAGCAATCTCGATGGCCAGTATTCATATAATATTGCCATGAACACTCCCATTAAAGCGGAGAATGTTTCTGCTGGGGCAGGGGTCATTGATTTTAATTTTACCCGCCTTGATGCCTGGGGAACACCTATTGTATTAGACGCAGCCCTAAAAGCCATGGAACAGAACGGTAAAGGGAAAATTATTTCATCACCAAAAATTCTAACTTTGGACAATAAAAAAGCAATAATCAAACAGGGGCAGCAGTTTCCATATCAGACGGTCGATAGAAATGGACAAATTAATATTGAATTCCAGGATGTCGACCTGTTGCTTGAAGTGACGCCGCATGTAACTCCTGACCATCGGGTTTCGCTAAAGATGAAGACAACTAAAAATGAAATTGTTGGGTTTATAGCGTCAGGTGATCCGATAATTTCAACAAATGAAGCAGAGACGGAACTTCTTGTGGATGATGGGGAAACAATTGTTATCGGTGGTGTCGTGAAAAATGATGTTAAATTGACTGAAAGCGGATTTCCCATATTAAAAGAAATTCCCATGATCGGATGGTTGTTTAAAAGTAAAAGTGAATCAAATGTAAAGCAGGAATTGTTAATTTTTATTACTCCTAATATCGTTCAGCTTGCCCAGAAAGGCATGGTAAAAACTGAAAATTAATATGTGATATATTTACTTTAGAGTGTTCAGTATATTGCCCCACATACAGAATTGAAAGGAATTTTTCATGAAAGATACGTATGCAAAGATGACTTTTCGACTTGTTTTTATAAGTTTTCTTGCATTTATACTTATAGGGTGCGGTGAGTCCGGAACACCCGGCGGCGACAGCGGACCTGGCGTAACCGCCTCGATTAGCCTTACTGCGGGCAATGATACTTTGCCTGCGGATGGGGTGACATCCACGACGATTACCGCTGTTCTGGTAGATTCCGTAAATGCGCCGGTTTTTGAACGAACGTCGGTGGTATTTCGAACCACCCGGGGCACATTCAGAAACGGATTAGCAGAATATAGGGTTAAAACATCCGATGCATCCGGAACGGTGACGGTGACATTAATTTCAGGCAGCACTCCCGGCCCCGCCGAAGTGTCGGCAGGAGCCAACAATATCACCCAGACAACCGAAGTGAGTTTTTATGACCCGCACAAGGTCGGAACCATCACCCTGCGCACTGGAAGCGCTTCCATCACCGCAGACGGCAGCAGCCAGGTTTCGATAATTGCCACGGTGAATGATTCACTGGGGAATCCGGAAGAAGGCGCCACTGTTTCATTTAAAACCTCATTGGGGCAATTTATTGAAACCAACGCGCTGCCGGGAATCGTCAATCAGAACACCACGGCGATAACAGATGTGGACGGCGAAGCGGTTGTCATGTTGGTTAGCGGTAAAACCATAGGCACAGCCTCGATCCTGGCCACACTTGATGGACTGAATGCCACGACAACCGTGGTCTTTACTGCCGACGAACCTCATACCATATCCCTGCGGGCCGCACCGTCGACTATCAGGCCAAATGGAACCACCGATTTATTTGCTACGCTGAAGGATATCAATGGCAACCCTGTTGAAGGGCGAACAGTTATTTTCTCACAGTTGGTAAACTTTAGTGAAGGGACATTAAATGTTCTGAGCGCGGTCACCAATGTCAATGGTGAAGCGCAGGCGACGTACACTGCCGGTGAAAATGCTGGGGCAGATATTATTCAAGCCGCATTGTCGACCGATCTTGACATGAAAAAAACCACCACCATCATAGTTGATCCGGGTGCGATTGTGATCAACGGAATCAACGTGACGGCAGGCTCCGCTTCCCTGGTTGCAGACGGCCAGAGTAAAGTAAAAATTCGGGCGCTTGTGACAGATATTGACGGCAATCCGGCTATCGGGAAAACCGTGAATTTTGTGTCTACGGCAGGCATATTGTCATCTGTCAGCGCCATCACCAGTGATATCGGTCTGGCGGAAGTCATGCTTCAATCCACCACGATTTCCGGCCCTGTCACTATCAGCGGCGAATGCGACGGTTTTGTCGAACGCGTAACCGTTGAATTTATCCCTGGCCAGGCCCATCATATCATCATGTATGCATTTCCGGATGTTGTCCCGCCCAATGGCGCGTTTTCGACTGCCGCCATTGTACAGGATCAATACGATAACCGGATTGATGATCAGCGACTCATGCTTCAGGTCAGAAGAGTTGGCAATACCGAAATCGTTGATTCTGTAGAGATGACTCCGGGTCAGGCAGAAGACGGCGTGTTCCGGTTTGACTGGACAGCAGCCACAGCTTACGGCCCTGGAAATCTCGAGATCACTGCCCTTGTTAACAATGGTGTCAGCAAGACTGTAACCGTTGAAGTGGATGAAACCGCTATCATCGTAGGTTCGATTACTGTTATTTCGGGTGCAGAGTCTCTGAAAGCAGATGGTACCTCGTCGACCACCATTCGGGCGACCGTGCTGGATAACAGCGGTCAGCCCGCGCAGGGAATAACCGTTGATTTTACAACAACATTAGGATCTCTGAGCGCATTACAGAAAACAACGAATGCCGACGGAATTGCCGAAGTAACCCTGGAAACCAGAACCGTCTGGGGAACAGCCACAGTTGTTGCCGATGCAAACGGGTTCCAAGGTCAGGTTGAAGTCCTGTTTACTTCCGGTTCGCCTGGAGGAGTCTCATTAACAGCAATGCCAAATATTGTGGTTCCGGGAGGCCCGTCTACCATCATTGCGGAAATTAATGATAATAAAGGTGTCCCGGTTGTGGGCGAACAGCTGTATTTTAATATATACCAGAATGTTACGAATAGTGTTTTGTCGTCAATACAAGGACTTTCAGATACCAATGGTCGTGTAACAATAACATATACTGCCGGGACTGCCAATGAAGGCGTTGATCGTATTCGGGTAACATCGGCGAGTGACAGCAGCATAACGGATACAACTGCCATTACCGTTCAGGCCGGGGCCATCGGATCAATGATATTA
>JAJRPH010000216.1 GCA_024280875.1 Deltaproteobacteria bacterium
ACCGGTGTTGGTGGTTTGAACACCGCCGTGGGTAGCGATATTGATATTCTCGGCGGAGGGACCCAGAACACTGTTCTTGGATACGGCCATCAGGTAACCGGTTCAAACAACTTTGTGGCTGGTGATCCGAATACAGTAGTTGGTTCTGATAACCAGGTAACGGGTAATGACAATACCATCACCGGTGATGGTAACCGGGTATATGGTAATGACAATGCCTATACCGCCGATGCCAATACCGTAATCGGTGCAAACAATACAGCGATTACGTCAAATGACAATAATATAATAGGTGATGGCAATACTGTGGGCGGCGGTGTTGGCATGGACACGGAAAACAATGTAATGGGAGACGGCAATACCGCCATCGGTTATCGTAATAATGTGATTGGTAATACGGCTATTGCGACGGCGGATGATGCGACCGCGATTGGTACCGATGCCCAGGCGACTGCGGATAATGCGAATGCCATGGGACATAGCGCCTATGCGTATGGCACGAACTCCAACGCGGTCGGTATGAGCGCGGATGCGACAGGGCTAGACGCCACGGCGATTGGTTCAAATTCTCAGGCAACTGCGACTAATACGAATGCGATGGGAACAGACGCCCAGGCAACGGCCGCGAATGCGAATGCAATGGGAGCCAGTGCATATGCCTATGGCACGTCATCGAATGCAATCGGTACAACAGCCCTTGCAACGGAAATTAATACAAATGCGATGGGTACAAATACCCGGGCGACGGCAGCGAATGCGAATGCCATTGGTAACAGCGCCGATGCTACTGCAACGGATGCAACGGCGATTGGTTCAGATGCCCAGGCGATCGGTGAGAGTTCAAACGCGGTCGGTAACGCTGCCGTTGCGAACAAAGCCAATACCAATGCTGTTGGGACAAACGCCAGGGCAACCGGGATCAATGCCAACGCCATAGGTGTTAATGCTTATGCTTCGGGCACTTCTACCAATGCAATCGGTAGAAGTGCGGGTGCAACAGTGAATAACGCCACAGCAATAGGCTCTGTTTCCCAGGCAATCGGTGAAAGCTCAAATGCAATCGGTCATCTGGCAATTGCATCAAATATCAATGCGAATGCCATTGGTATGAGCGCGGATGCGACAGGAAGTGATGCCACCGCCATCGGCAGCTATGCATTTGCCAGTGGCCAAAGCGCCAACGCGTTTGGAACAAATGCCCAGGCAACAGGCGCGAGTTCAAACGCGATTGGTGACGGGGCCCTTGCTTCTGAAATTAGTGCAACTGCGATGGGCACCGATGCCAGGGCAACGGGAGTTAACGCGAATGCCGTCGGTATGAGCGCGGATGCGACAGGAAAAGACGCAACCGCGATCGGGTCTAATGCCAAGGCAACTGGGAACAATGCTAACGCGATGGGTGATTCGGCCATTGCCGGACAAACCAATGCGAATGCAATCGGTAGCGATGCTCAGGCAACTGCGGCCAATGCGAATGCCATGGGTGCAAGCGCATATGCCTATGGCACCAACTCGAATGCAATAGGTATGAGCTCTTATGCGACGGGAATGGATGCTTCGGCGATTGGATCTGATGCCCAGGCAACCGCAGTCAACGCAAATGCGATGGGTGCAAGCGCATATGCCTACGGAACCAACTCGAATGCGATCGGTATGAGCGCAGATGCGACGGGAGTCGATGCAACGGCGATCGGTTCTGATGCCCAGGCAACAGGAACAAGCTCGAACGCGATGGGTGACGCGGCAGTAGCCGGCAATACCAATACGAACGCCATCGGTTTTAGCGCAGATGCGACGGGAGTCGATGCAACGGCGATCGGTTCTGATGCCCAGGCAACAGGAACAAGCTCAAATGCGATGGGTGATGCGGCAGTAGCCAGTAACACGAATACAAACGCAATCGGCTTCAGTGCCGACGCGACGGGAGTCAATGCAACGGCAATAGGCAGTGATGCTTTAGCGAGCGGAACAAGTGCTAATGCCATGGGTGATGCAGCCCAGGCAACAGGCACGAGTTCAAATGCAGTTGGAGACGGTGCCGTTGCCAGCGGGACTGATACGAATGCGATTGGAACCGATGCTCAGGCAACAGCAGCGAATGCGAATGCGATGGGTGTGAGTGCCATAGCTTCAGCGGAAGGTTCCCAGGCAATCGGTGAATTGGCCACCGCAAGCGGAATAGACAGTATTTCTCTGGGTACGAGCGCTAGTGCCGGTGGGGAAGCGGATGTGTCCATCGGCCGAAACAGTGATACCGGGTCAGGAGGCCTGAACACTGTAGTGGGGATTGACAATACCATCAACAGCGGGACGGAGAATTCTCTGTTGGGATATAATAATGATGTCACCGGTGATACTAACACGGTCCTGGGCGTAGGTCACCAGGTCGTGGGCAGCAATAACTTCGTTGCTGGTGATCCGAATGTCGTGAGTGGGACCGACAATATTGTGACCGGTAATGATAACACGGTAACCGGAGACGGGAACGCGATCTACGGAAATGATATTATCGCCTCGGGTGACAGCAATACTATCTTAGGTGATTCCGCAACGGCCAATGCAGATAATGCGGTAGCAATCGGTTCCGGTGCTGTGGCGACTGCCGACAATAGTGTTGCCATCGGTTCCGGCGCAGTAGCGGATGAACCAAACACAGTTTCTGTCGGCTCGGCAACCAACCAACGTCGGATTATTAATGTCGCTTACGGAACCGAAGACACGGATGCCATAAATGTCTATCAGCTGCGTCAGACAGAGATGAATTTTCAGCACCTGATGGACACCAACATGACAATTGTTAATGACCGTATGGATGGCATTGACAATCGTCTGGATGATGTGGGCGCATTTTCGGCCGCATTCACGGCTCTGGTGCCGAATGCACGAGCAGCCGGCGACACCCAGTTGTCCGTAGGTATGGGCAACTATAAAGGAACTAGCGCGATTGCCGCCGGTGTGTTCCATTATTTTAATGATAATGTTCTGGTTAACGCCGGACTTTCCCATGGTTTTGGAGAAGGAGAGACGGCCGTCCGGGCGGGCATCACCGTTGGTTGGTAAAAGTAAAAATAAATAATACGTGATATTAATTTAATTTATCACGAATCAATCTAAAAAGGGGCTGGATTTTTCCAGTCCCTTTTTGTATGGATATATCAGGGGAATTCAGTAAAGGAAATCGTTCAGAGAAAAACAGGGTCCTGTTAATTCGTTTGATATTGAATTTTGTGAAATATATCCATGTCGAAATTTATCAAGAAAATTGTATTGTCTGCAAGAAATCAAGTTTGGTCTATTCGGCACCGATGCATGGACCGGTTTGTATTTATTCATATTAATAAAACCGGTGGGAGCAGTATCGAAAAAGCGCTGCATTTACGCTTTGAGCATAAAACTGTTTTGGAAAAGATTGAAGAACTCGGCACTGATCAGTGGAAACGGAGATTGACTTTTACTGTTATCAGAAATCCCTGGGATAAAGTGGTTTCTCATTATTGTTTTCGCGTTAAAACTAATCAGACAAACCTTGCTGCAAATACCATCCCTTTTACGGAATGGGTAAAGTTGGCATATGGTCATAATGACCCATTCTATTATGATGAGCCACGGATGTTCATGCCGCAATTCAGATGGATTACCGACACAGAGGGTGGTATATTAGTAGATTTTATCTGCAGGTTTGAATATCTTGAAGAAGACTTCAGGAAAATTTGTAAAAAAATAAATAAAAATGTTAGACTTTCACATTTAAAATCGTCAGATCGCGGGAATTATGAAAATTATTATGATTCGGAAACAAAAGAGATAATTAAAGAGTGGTTCAGCGAAGACATTGATAGATTTGGATATCATTTTTAATATACTGAGATTATAATAAAATACCGGAACAAAAAAGAAAAGCCAGAATCGTGTTCAACAACTTCATCAACATCGGAAAAAAAATTCAATCAGTATCCTTTTTCTCCCCAAAAAGACTTGTTGCTAAAAAACCGAGCTACCAGGTGCTTGTCGCTACCCATCACAAAACGGGCACCCAATGGATGGCCACTATTTTTAAAGAAATCAGCCGGACACTGGGATTAAGATATTTTTATGGTAGCCAGGAGAAACTGCCAAAAGGCACTGATATTTTTTTTCAGGATCACAGTATGTTTAACTTTGATCAGTTTCAGGATGAGTACAGAGGGGTTCACATGATCCGTGATCCCAGAGACAGAATCATATCAGGATGTTTTTATCACCAGAAGTCTGATGAAAAATGGCTGCATATTAAAAGAAAAGAATTCGGTGGAATTTCCTATCAGGATAAGATTAACAGCTATACATCATTTGATGATCAAATTTTTTTTGAGATGGCTTATTCCGGAAAGTGGGGTATACATGAAATGCTGGCATGGGATTATGCTAATCCGGCATTCATGGAAGTAAAGTATGAGGATCTTATCATGGATGAGGATTTATTTTTATTCCATAAAATATTTGTTTTTTTAGGATTTCCCGGTAGATGTATTCCAAAAGTATTAAAAATTTCTTATGATAACAGCTTGTTTTCAGGGAATATTAGCAGATCCGTTCACCGGAGATCTGGTAAAACAAGGCAATGGGAAAAATATTTCAAACCTCAACACAAGGCGAAATTCCTGGAATTATTTGATGACGTGTTGATAAAATTGGGGTATGAATCGAATAACGATTGGGCGGATAGTTAATGCGTGTAAATCTTTGGACTTGGAATGATTAAAAAAATAATTAAAAAAGTGCTGCGTTATCTGGCCATGGAGCATGGAGAAGCAGAGAAATTGTTTGTGAAAATCTGTCGGCCGGACGGGTATGAATATGCTGAATTTCTCAGGCGTTATGGCCGTCTGTATTCTATCGGCAACCATTGTTTTATTTTGCCGAATACCAATATAATAGATCCTGAGTATGTTCGTCTGGGGAATAATGTCGGATTGGGGCCTTGCACTCTTTTAGGTCATGATGGTGCTATTCTTATATTAAATCGTGCATATAATCTTCACCTTGATGCCGTGGGTAAAATTGATATAAAAGACAATTCCGGTGTCGCGTTAGGTGCCATTGTGATGCCGGGAGTGACGATTGGTCCGAATGCATTTGTCGGCGCCGGTGCAGTGGTGACAAAAGATGTGGCGGAAGGCGATATTGTGGCGGGTGTTCCGGCCCGTCCTATCGGTCGCATGGATGATTGGGTGAAACGGCTTGAGAAGCAGACCAGGGAATTGCCATGGGCGGATTTGATCATTAATCGGGATGGGGCATTTGATGCGGAACTGGAAGCAGAATTAATTCGGCAAAGGGTTCACTATTTTTATGGTACGCCTGAAAATAAATAATTTTTCATAACGGTTATGAATGAGTTATTAGAAGAAGAAGCCATCATAGTTAGCTTTGATGTTTTTGGGGAAATTATCAAGGATAGATAAGTAAAACATGAAACTTCTGAAATTAATTTTAGTCACAGAGAATGCATCCCTGCAAATGGGAGGAGAAGCCGCACAGACATTAACTTATTTTAGAAAACTTAGTGATCGAAATATCGATGTATGGGTGGTATGCCATATCCGCGTAAAAGATGAACTCCGCAGGGAACTCTCTTTAGAGGAATTTGAAAAAGTTTTCTTCATAGAAGATACTTTTTTTCAGCGATTTCTCTGGAATATTGGGAAAAATTTCCCAACGCGTATTCAGGAGCTGGTGGTTGGCCAGCTCATACACCTGTTGTTCCAGCATAAAGCAAAAAATGTTGTTCGAAACCTTATTTGTAAAAATAAGATACAACTTGTTTTTCAACCCACGCCGAATTCTCCTAAATCTCCAAGTTATATGTATAATTTAGGCGTCCCGGGTATTATGGGGCCGATGAAAGGCGGGGTAAGGTTCCCCGTATTTTTTCGATATATGGATTCTTTCCTTATCCGCATGAGTCTGTCTTTTGCCGCATTTTTCGCGTCATTTTTAAATCGATTTATACCCGGAAAGTTACTTGCCGATGTACTGCTCGTTGGCGATGAAATAACAAAGGGATTGCTCCCGTCAGGCTGTCGGGGACAGGTTTTTACTTTTTTTGAATGCGGTATTGATTTAAAGGCGTGGCAGCAAAAAAAGAGGCAGGTATTTGAAGTAAAAAAGCCGGTTCGATTTGTTTTTACAGGACGTTTGGTGGATTGGAAGGGCGTTCAATTTCTTTTAGAGGCATTTCAAATTGTCCAGCGTGATATCGATGTGGTTTTAGAGATAGTTGGAGATGGGCCGTTGATTCACAGGTTGAAAAAACAGGCTGAATCCGCAGGAATCAGCCACTGTATCAAGTTCCACGGATGGCTTTATCATGAAGAATTAATAAAAATATTACTTGATGCGGATATATTTGTCATGCCTTCTTTGCGGGAGAGCTGTGGTATTTCCATATTAGAGGCTATGGCAGTGGGGCTTCCAGTCATTGCGGTTGACTGGGCAGGCCCGGCCCGGATACTGGATTCGAGCTGTGGGCTTCTTGTTAAGCCGTATAATCATCACTTCCTTGTGCTGGGCTTTGTCCGTGCAATGCGGCAACTTGCAAATTCACCTGATTTGCGAAAAAAAATTGGAAAAGCCGGTAGAATGCATTTAATGTCGGAACAGTTTGACTGGGATTTAAAAATTGATCGCCTGGTTGACATTTTTCAGAAAATTGTTGTTGAAACAAGATATTAAAGTGCGGAGCTGGATTATCGGCAGGCACTGCGGTACAGTTTCGTTCGATCCGTAAATAGATGGGAACTATTTATTTGATGGGGCTTGCGAATAAAATTGGAACATATGTTTTGCCATTTAAGAATTCTATGGTTGTTTGTCCTCCCGGACAAATAAGGCCTGGGCAGGGAAAGCTAATACTTGTGCCAACCATCATGCGCTCCGGAACCCATGTTTTAATTGATACCATTTTAAATAATTTTTCCCAATACAGAAGACGACCGCTTTATGTTGATCTTGACAGGCTTTTAGATGAACCCGAAGGCCGGCATGAGCGGATGGAAAGTCTGCTGAAAGGCGGCGCATATGTGGTGAAGACGCATTTTCCCCAGGTCTACTCTGACCCGGCGCGCGCTTACTTTGTCCGTTTCATCGCCCGTCATAGTTATATTATTACGGTTACCCGGAATCCCGATCAGACATATTGGTCAACGTACAGGTGGGGGCAGGCGATTGCCGCTGACAAGAAGAAATATATGGTATCTCTCCAACGGTTTCGACAGTTCTGGGCCGAAGCGACCCGGCTGGATATATCGTTTTCAGAACTGACGGATATGGTCACTTATGAACGGGTTCTTGGAAAAATAGGAAATTTTATACATGTTGACATCAATGACGGTTCCCGGGTAATTTATCCGGTTCCTAAAAAATTACGATTAAAAATATATATTATGAAAGCACTGACACGATTATTGGGGAAATATTCTCCGGTTATCAACACAACGATACGATTTGCGGCATCAGATTAAATTGATTTATAACACCATGAAGATAATATTCAGTTATTTGCGACGAATTCGCAGAAAAGTCCTTTATTGGATCTGGTTGAGGAAAATATCGAACAGCCCGGATATCACTCTTGATACCGATGCTACGGTCGTTGTCATCCTGTTAAGTTACAAACGAATGCAGAACATTGAGCCGATTGTTTCATCTGTTTTAAAATGTCGTTTTGTTAAAAAAATAATTGTATCCAATAACAATCCTGAAGTTGATATTCATCAATGGCTTACGACTGATGATTCCCGGATAAAAATAATCAATCAGCCTGCCCGCATGCCGTCCGGTGTACGCTGGCACCTTGCCGATAAAGAGCCTTCCGAATATTATATTGCTATTGATGATGACCTGCTGATTTACCCGAAGCAACTGAAAGGGTTATTTGAATGCCTGATCCGGGAACCGGAAATCCCTCACGGCCTGTTTGGCAGCAACATTCAATTACCTGATCCGGGCAATGGGAAAAAATTACATCTTTCATATTATAAGCGTAAAGAAATGGAGGTAGATACGCTTCACTCCATTTATGCCGTTAGCAGAAGTCATGTTGATAATATATTTTTTTATTTAAGTAAGTTGAGAGAAAATACGGAGATCCGGAGTGATATTTTTTATAATAAAGAATGTACTTTGCTGTCCGTCGGCGATGACATTCTGACAAGCTTCTGTGGATTGGGGCAGCCGAAGATTCATGATTTTGGGTGTCTTGTATTCTGCAAAACCGGAAATGATCCGGGTATCGCCATCCACCAGAGAGAAAATTTCTGGGATTGTCGGTTAAAGATAACGAAAGCGATAAAGGTATTCCAGGTTTCTGAGATGGCGCAGGTGGATTAACAGAAGCAATGGCACTAATTGGGATGTATTTAATTGATTTCTATATGTAAAAAAAATTTTAAAATAGAATCTGATATTTTGCATGACGATAGATTGTATCATATGAGACCGGAGGCCTTATCACAAAGAACAAAGAAAAA
>JAJRPH010000217.1 GCA_024280875.1 Deltaproteobacteria bacterium
ATTAAAAAATCAAAAATAAAACAATCGCTGTAAAATTAATAGAAAAACTATTTTCCAAAATTGCAACTTGACCGGGGTTTATATTTTTAACATATTGATATTTTTCATAAGTTAACCGGACAGCAATGAATTTTTTTATATTGCACCCTAAAATGTAAATTTATTTTTGCGCGAGTCCTAAGCAAACAACCAGTCAGCTAATTTTTCCAGCCAGCGGCCCTTATCATTATCCTCAAATTTTATTATCTCACCATGGCCGCGTCTAAGCAAGGCATTGTGAGATTCCTTTTCAGGAATCTCGTTTAACATATCGAGAGCTTTAAATAGAACAGCTTTTACCTCGGTTGTGCCTGTATGCTTTCTCCATGATTCTACAGCATTTATAAAATTCGGGGCAGGGTCACCCGGAGTTTCTTGTCCATTTGAACCCCCAAGATTATTAATGGCATTTATAACCATTTTTCTGCGATCCGCATAACTTAATTCTCTGAGTGTTTCAGGCAAAATCGGTGTGCCTATATAATAGTCCTGTTTACCGTAACCAACGGGGAAGTCCAGAGTTTTTTTAAGTTTTTTAACCGGAAGTCCACCCGTAAATCTGACTGGCACGATAGGAAGGTCAGATTCAAGGGCCATGTCTATAAAAACGGAACTTAATACCTTTACGGGTTTTTTACAGGTCAGACCCAGCCGGCCTTCCGTGTGCAGAAATACGGATATCCCTTCTTTTTTGATCTGTTGCTTAAATTTATCTATGATATTGAATAGAGATTTTCTATCGTTTTGGTCAAAATATACAATGTTTTTTGGATAATTAATCCCAGGGTAGGAGTAAACAATATCGTTTAAGGAGCCGATCCAGCCGGTTCTGTGATCTGCATCCGCTATGGTGAGAATGTGGCGTTGGGTTAATACCTGGGCTAACAAGGGGAAAAGCATGGATTCCACCTGTATCTGGTGGTTGCCTAGGTAAAGGAGGCTGCGATTACGAACCTTTTCAAAGGCTGCGGGGTCCTCAAGGATTACATATCTTACAAAGCGTTCCCAAAGTGAGCGGGTTATGTTCTCAAAGAACCATGGCCCAAGGTTAAACAAACTCCGCCCGTATTCAAAAATTTTGTCAAAATCAAATTCCGGTTCTCCCACCTTAACTAAAGGAACATTGCTATGTTTTTCTTCGATATTTATTGGAAAATTTGAAAGGGGCATTAAATCACAAAAAGCGGTTTTTTTGTCCCTGGAAAGGTGAATTAAGGAGGGATCAACTTTGGCGAGCCGAGCCGTCTTCTCAATATGTTTTGAGATGTATTTTGTTATTGGATCTACTGTTATTAAAGATACCGGGACCTCTAAGTCGGCACAATTTTCTGCATCATTATTTTTTTCCTGTTGCGCATATGTGTCAGGGGCTCCTTGCACAATATAAATGCATAAATTTTTGACATGAAAAATTTTTAAGTTATCAGCCCATAACCATGCTTCGGCAACAGCAAAAGGACCTTTTTCATCCCGGCCAGAGTCCGTGATCTCCATTTCTATGGAGATCCTTTTAACAGAAGGGGTTACCTGTCCCCTGTATTTCCAGGTTATCGGATGGTCTATGGCGATGGGCTCAAAACAGGCATTTTTTATCCCTTTGTGCATGTTTCTATGGATCATGAAAAATTGCAGGGTCTGAACCATCGCTTCCACGCCAAGGGAACCGGGTTGAACAGGATCATGAAAGAAATGGGCCTTGAAAAACCATTCACTGATATCAACGGTTTTTTCAGCCCTGAGGCGCCCGAGGCTTTTATTGTCGCCTTTTTTGCCTTCTTCGGGCCAGAATCCGGTCACACGGTCTATCATCAGCAGCATGGGCTTTGGAAGCCGGGGTTTACCGTTGCAATATTTTTCTGGCCTGTTGGTAAGATCAACTAAAAAATCGCAAGGTTCATCAAGCCATTTTCGTTGCTCATCGGTTGCCGGAAGCCCCACCTGATTGTCAAGGGCCTCTTTGTGGAAAAAACCAAATCCAGTCTCCATTTTATAAACACAGGTGTCTTTAATAAAACACTCAACATCAAAATTGATGAGAATAATGCCTGAAAAATTAATAATTTTTGTGACGGTGGTGCGGGTGCGAATGGTTCCGGCATCAGGAAATATTTCAGTTGTTATGGTGCCGGTTCCATCCATGTTGCGAAAATAAAGCGGCTTGTCTGATGTGGCAGGCCCGCCTTCAAACACGGCCAGCCATCCGCACGGCTGCAAAGCGACCTCCATCAGCACGCAAAAAGGCATGGTGCGATTTCCATTTTTATCAAAATACCAGGCGTCTGCGGGAATATCGTAATCGACTTCTATGGTCTCATTGGCTTTCATGCCACCCATAGTTGCATTGATAGATGAAACCCGTGACATGAAATGATAGGGAGGGCCGGGAAGGCGGGCGATATGCCGGGGTCCGTCAAACGGTTTCCCAAGGTCCCCAAAGGCCTCAGATGGCTTGCCGAACGCGCAGGCCAGCAGGGATTTATATCCGAATTCCATATCACCGATTCTGGCAACTGATTTTTCCTCAACATGGCCTTCAAGTAAGTGAGGCCAGCAATCCAGGGGATAATCCGGCACCAGGCGCAGACCCATTCGGCGAATGTGAAGAATTTTGAGCCCGTCGCAAGTGCCCAAAATATCCCCATAGATAGTGGGGCAGGGCCCGTCGATGATTTCTTCAACAAAAAGCTCATAAATAAGGTTTTGGCTTTTGGGCGTCACCTGTCCCCGACATTTTATATGATAAACTTCATCGGGAACCGGATCAAAGCGCCATCCATCTCTTTTAAGCGTATGTCCCATGACGGTCATATAAAATGCAAGGGCTTGCAGGCAGGCGTCGCTCATCAGGGTGCCGGGCATGCAGGGGTCGTTTTTAAAATGACAGGTCAAGTACCATGCATCCGAAGGTATAATGTTTTCGACTCTAAGGTAACCGCGACCCCAAGGCCCTCCTTTTGGCTCGAACCGGGTAATTTGGTCAAGGAGCAGCATCTTGCCGGATTGAATCTTTGGTGTTTTGGAATGGGTCTGGGCCAACTCAAAACCAGGACCAAAGCACTCGAAGACCTGGCCTTCGGAAAAGGCTTTTATCTGATCAATGGAGAATTCACTTCGAATACATTCTGCCACAGGCGGATCAACCACAGCCTTGTCATCGGGTTTGTGCTCGCCGGTATCAGGGTCCCATAAAATGCCGCCGGATGCTGCCAATTCCTCATCAGAGAAAAATCCTGCCTGAGCGTTTCGGACAGATAGCCTAAGCTCTCCATTGATTCTGCAGTCATAGCGGAAGAAAAAGATTCGCGTTTCACCTATACTTGCGTGCCCATCCACGTGAATCTGATAGCACAGCGTATCTCCTACCTTTGGCGGCTCTCCATAGTACACAAGATCACAACCGAGCAGGCGGTAAACTCTTTCTCCTCTGTTTTGAAAATCAGCACCTAAGTACGAGACAAGCGTTAAGTCGCATTGGCCGGATTCCACAGTGATTCCGGCAGGCATGTAAATGTCATTGAGGTACCAGGCATCGGCGACTACATCTGTTTCTGTCCAAATTATCCCCTTACCCATTTGCCCGGGTTCTGCATCCAGTCCGGTTATTCTGTCGGCAAGGAGAAGAGGATGTTCGGGAAGGCGCACCTGTCTTGGATAGTCGTCCTGTATTTTGAACATTTCACCGAACACATCCGATATCTTGCCTGACGCGAGAATTTCGAGCTGTTCCTTAGAGAATTTCGGACCGGTCGGTTCGATATAATTGGCGTTGAACTGCCCCTTATCAGTTTCAGCAGGTACAACAGGAGCAACAGGTTCAATAGTGTCAACAGGTTCAACAGGAGCAACGCCCTGGCCGGAAGAAGCTGTAGGAGTCAGCTTCTGGTCTGACGTTTTGATATGTTTTTCGCTGATAATCTGCTCCTTAATAGGTTCAACGCCTTGGCCCGAAGGAATCTGAGAAACCATTCCAGTGGAAGACGCAGGAGGAACCATACCAGAGGCAGGAGCAGAAATTTCCTGACCGGAAAGGCTACCCAGCAAGGAAAGTGCGTTTTGACGGTGGTCTAAATAACTGCTGTGGACTTTTGCCTGCTGCGCAAGAAATTCCTGATGGATTTTTGAAACCTTAGCGCTTTGAGATGCGATATTCTTCAATATATTGCTCGTGGTAAAATCCATATCAGTGGGGTCTTGCAGAGAATTTGTTATCTCGTCTGTAATTGTCTCCGATCCTTCCGTCAAAGCATTGTTGCGGCTTTGTACGGGATCAGTTGTGTATTTTGACCTGTCGATGACAACTTTTTCGTTGTCAATATAATCAGCTTGCCCTATCGGCACTTCGATTCCTCCCATTTCAGGCGGTGCCATTACAGACTGCGTCATTACAGACGGTAGTCGGGGAGCCGGCGCCATAACCTGTTTGTCTTTATATGCTGCAAGATTCGCTTTGTCAGTTTTGTCGGCTGAAGCAGTAGTCATAGATGCAAAATGAGTTTTTTCCTCTACGGTTTGAGAAATTTCAGGCAGCACTATTTGGGCCGGATGAACGTGGTAAACTCTGGTCAGTTTTTGTCTGGAATTATCCGTCTGGCTGACACTGATGTTTTTATCGGAAGAAAAAGTTAAGTTTTCAAACTCTTGATAATTGACGGGAACTCCAGCTGACTTGAGTTGTGCCATCGCATGAATAATATTATCCAATGAAGATCGGTCGCGTTTATCCATTGAAATAGCCAGGTGCTCTTTGTCTCCGAGTATCTGATTTATCCATTTGGAGCACCTGCCGCGAGGGCCGTGTTCAAGAAAAATTCTGACTCCGTCATTCCACGCATTTTCAATCATGGCCGGAAAATCGAGCACGTGTGTGGCCATATCGGAAATGGCCTGAGCAGATTTCTCAGTTGTGGGATGATAATGGCTGCACGTGGAGCTTGAATAAAACTTCACATCAGGCACGTCTTTCGTGGCACGGCTATGCAATTGGCGCCACTCATCAGCGTATGCTGACAGTTCCGGGCAGTGGTTTGCGATATTGTAGGTCAAAGGATATGCGCTGTGTCGCCCAATCTTATCAATGACTCTTTCGCAGGCGCTGCTATCTCCTCCGATCACAACATTGCCTGGAGCATTTATTATAATAAGATGAGCAAGTGATTCTGACTTGAGCGCCTTTTTTACCTTGTCGACTGGTGCGAGTATTCCCCAGTTTGCCCAGGAAATTTTCTTTTTACCCTTGGATCCCCAGGCTTTTTTAACAACATTGAAGTCGCCGCCTATTTTATGAGTATACACATTCTTGTTCTCGAAATCGGCGGACATCTGTCCCATATCCTGCCAGGCCCCCATGGCAAACAGGGAGTTGGATTCTCCTGATGAAAAGCCGATGGCCGCCTGTGGTTTGAGACCAAGATATTTTTGAGAAACGACTGCGTGGATTTGGGACAAGAAGGAACTTTTCCACAGCATGGCCTCTGGGGTCTGGGTCCCGTCTTTGTCCGGATCGAGAATCCATCCGGCAGTCTCTTCAGCATTCAAGCCGAGACGAGAAATTACCTCTTCAACAAGCTCTGGAAAGGCCAGATACAGATCTCTGCCCATAAGAGGGTATGCACCTGCCGGGCCTGTAAATACAAACGCGAGTTCTCCTTCAACCGGCTGACTGCTATAGTAGATGCCTTTGGCAAGCGAAATATTTTTTGTGTTTGGTTTTTTTTGAAGCAGAATCTTAGACTGTTTGGCCAAATCTTCGAGCAACGCCTTATCCTCTGCTACGAGAACCAGACGCGCCGGCCCGGTGTCTGATTCAAAGCCTTTGTCGAGGTTTTCTAATATCTCTTTTTGATCTTTCCCGGAGTAAATATGGAGTCTGGGAGCAGAGTCTATCAGCAGATGTCCGGGAGAGGTTTTTTTATCCTCTTTCACAATTACCGTTGAAGATTCTCCGCCAAGGGCATTTATCGTGACCTTCGCAGACCTTGAGTTCGACGACAGCCAGGGGAACGCCTTGTTTCCGATCCCTGCGGGCAGTGCCCTGTAGTGACATGCCAGCGCAGCCGCTGTGATATGTAGCAAGCCCGACGCCGTATGGGAATGCCCTATAAGCGGTGTAAGGCTTTGCCCTCTTTCATCGAGAGATAGCTCAAGCGTGGGTTCTTCATCTATCTCATCCATATTATTTGGCTCATCCATCTCATTTGGGAGCAGCGCATATATCTTGTCGCCATCTGATCTTGCATCTTTTGCGCGCTTTAAGATCAGGGTGATTGCAGCGTCCCCTGGAATTTGTTTTTCGTCATCCAGTACTTCTTTGACAGCTGCCATATGCACGGTTTCACACGATATGTCTACAGCTCCCACGACAGCCGCATCTATCTCGCCTGCCTTGAGCGCACGAATAGCAAGTTCAAGGCACCTTACGCCCGAGAGTTCTTCTGATGCGACCGTAAAGCTCTGTCCTTCAACATCAAACTGGCTGTTGATACGGTTTGCAACGATATTTGGCATGGCGCCTAAAATCGCTGATGCTTCCCGCGCCGGATTGATCTGGTCATCTTTGACAAACTCAATCCAATCGCTCATTTTAGGAGTTATTTTATTTGTCTGCAGCCAGTCACAGACAAATTGCGGGAGACGCCAACACATCCCGGAACGGGTGACC
>JAJRPH010000218.1 GCA_024280875.1 Deltaproteobacteria bacterium
GTTATATCTTGATAACAGGTTCCGGGCGTTTTTACATGTTATCTCAGGGGCTGCAGAAATTGCCGGTGACGACATGATGTTTAAGGCCAGATTTTTTGCTTGAATATGTTTTTGAAGTATTGCAACCAGGTCATTTTCAGTTTGCGCAAGGGTTTTTTCTTTAATTGTGGCGGCTGCGGCAAATTTGTGTCCCCCTCCGCCGAGTTCCGAAGCAATAGCCCCGACATCCACTTCCGGCGAACGGCTTCGCGCGGATATATATATTTTGTTTTTCATTAAAGCAATGCCGAAAAGGGCATTGAGTGATTCGATTTTCATCATTTTCTGAACAAGAAATGCCAGGTCATGAATATATTCGTCACAGGAAACACTGGTGATGGTGATATCTATCCCATTGATCGTGTGATGAGCGGCCGAGTTGATCATGTCATTTAATAAGCTGATCTGGCGGGGGTCCATTTCCTTGGCAATCATATTTGATATGGTGGCAAGGTCCGCGCCGTTTGAAACAAGAAATGCCGCAGCCGTAAAATCCCTATCCGTGGTAGAGGAAAATGTAAATGAGCCGGTATCTTCATAAATCCCCAGGCACATGATGGTCGCTTCTTCAGGGGAAATGGAGATTCTTTTTTTCTGAATTATTTCGGTTAACAGCGTCACATTGGCACCGGTGTCGCTGTTAACTTCAAAATGCGCTTTGATATCTTTTTTGCTTGCGGGATGATGGTCGAAAATATGTATTTCAACATCGGGTTTATCAACAATTTCAGCAAGTTTTCCGATTCGGTGTGCCTGTTTGGTATCGACGATGATTAGCTTGTTTATTTCCGATTTGTTTATCTCTTTTATGTCTATCATATTAAAGAGATACGCCATTGAACTAATGAAGAAATTTTTTGAGCTTTTCTCATTAAATTCCGGATAGATGACAAGAGAGCCGGGGTATAATTTGTGTGCTGCCAGCATGGAACCAATGGCATCAAAGTCAGCATTCGCGTGAGTAGTGATGACGGTCAGATTTTTAGGGGTTGAATTTTCTGCCTGTTTCAAATGCCCAATCCTGTGAGAAGAATTATATTGTTTTACCGATTGGTAACAAAAAAAAAGGATTTGAGCAAACAAGTTCATGAAATTTGTCCGGGAAGATTGTCAGGGCAGATTGATTTAGGATTCTTTAGTAAAAGAATTTGTCTTATTCCCCTTGATATGCTAATAATAAATTTTGATGATTCAAGATTTAATGTCTTGACGCTGATTTCTTTATTGGCGGGTTCATTTTTCAGGCAATATGCTATTATATAATTACTGAGTTCTGTTTTTACACGTCTGTTTTTCAGGTGTATGCTGATCATGCTGAAATGTCAGCAAAGGAGAGAATATGCCAGTTTATGTATGGGAAGGTCGGGGCAGGAACAATCAGATTCGCAAAGGGGAAATGACTGCGGAAAACGATCAGGCGGTTCGCAATAATCTTTCCAGGCAGGGTATAACACCTGATAAAGTAAAGAAAAAACCAAAAGATATTTTTGAAAATGTAGCATTTTTGCAGCCAAAAGTTGTCATGCATGATGTCATCATTTTCTGTCGCCAGTTTTCTACCATGATAGATGCCGGGCTGCCAATTATCCAGTGCCTTGATATCCTTCAATCACAGCAGGATAATGCCACGTTTAAAAAGATGCTCAAAAATATCAAGGAATCGGTTGAAAGCGGCCAGACTCTGGCGGAAGCGTTGAAAAAGTATCCTGATCAATTTGATAATTTGTTTGTCAATATGGTGGCTGCCGGTGAAGCCGGTGGTATTCTTGACGTAATCTTGAGAAGATTGTCAGCATACATGGAAAAGGCCGCCAAGCTGAAAGCACAGGTCAAGGGTGCAATGACATACCCGATCGTCACGCTTTTTATTGCCGTCGGCGTTGTCGCGGTAATCCTGGTATTTGTTATTCCGGTTTTTGAGGAGATGTTTGCTGATTTCGGGTCCGCATTACCTGCCCCGACACAGGTGGTCGTCGCCATGAGCCGTTTTGTGCAAGCGAAAATATTATATATTATCGGTGCGTTTATGTTATTTTCATATGCATTTAAGCGGTTTTATAAAACAGAGAAAGGGCGTGCGCTGGTTGATTCTACCCTGTTAAAATTGCCGGTGATAGGTATTCTGATCCGTAAGGTGGCCGTGGCCAAGTTTACGCGTACCATGAGTACCATGCTGTCCAGTGGCGTGGCAATTCTGGAAGCATTAGATATTGTTGCAAAAACATCAGGCAACAAAACTGTTGAAAAAGCCATTTATAATGTTCGCAGCGGAATTGCCGAAGGCCGGACCATTGCCGATCCTTTGTCTGAGTCCGGTGTTTTCCCCCCTATGGTCTGCTCAATGATTGCTGTTGGAGAGTCGACTGGCGCCATTGACGCAATGATGGAAAAAATTGCGGATTTTTATGATGAGGAAGTGGATCAGGCTGTGGAAAATATGACGGCCATGATTGAGCCGTTCATGCTTGTTTTTCTCGGAATTGTTATTGGTGGTCTGGTAATTTCCATGTATCTTCCCATCTTTCAGATGGCTGGCGCGGTTTAGGAAAAATCGCAGTTGAAAATTGACAGTCAAAATAAGCTTCAACTGGATCAGTACCGAAAATTAAAGTGGCTGATATTCTTCCGGGGGCTTTTTGCGGCAGTTTTGCTGGGCTCTGCGGTTCTCGTCGGATTTCATGGGAATCCGCCTTTTTTTAATTCCTCTCTTTTATTTATTTGCTATATTGCCATTGCGGTGTTGATCCTTTCAATGGTTTATGCCTTTGTCCTTCCTCACACTTCGCAGCTGGTTCGGTTCGGCTACGTCCAGATATTTTTCGATACCCTGCTCATCACCTGCATCATTTTTGTCACCGGAAGTTTTTCAAGCATCTTTTCTTTTTTATACATTGTTGTGATTATTTATGCCGGTATGGTCCTTTCCAGAAGAGGTGGAATGTTTATCGCATTTTGCTGCAGTGTCCAATACGGCGTGCTCATTGCTTTGGAATTCCAGGGGGGCATTTATCCGGTTGGTGTGGAAGTCGATTTTATTTTCACGAATTACAACTGGAATTATGTGCTTTATAAGCTTTTTATAACCATCGTCGCATGCTTTGGTGTTGCGTTTTTAATCGGTTTTCTTGCTGAACAGGAACGGCGGGCGAAAAAGGACCTCTGGGCAATGGAGGATCAGGTGAAGCGTGTTGAAAGACTGGCGGCAATCGGTGAAATGGCATCCGGTCTTGCCCATGAAATCAAGAATCCCCTGGCCTCCTTATCCGGATCCATTCAGTTTTTAAGAGAAGATATTCCCTATGACCCGGATCGGGACCGCCTGATGGATATCATTTTAAGAGAAGTGGATCGTCTTACTGCATTAGTCAATGATTTTTTGATGTTTGCCAAACCACATCCCGGGCAGGCAAAAATTGTAGAACTGGATGTGGCTCTTGAAGAGATTCTAAATGTTTTTACCTCAGATAACCGGCGAAATAAAAGAATTAAAGTGACCAGGCAGCTTGCTGAAGGAATATTGATCAAAATCGACCCGGAGCATTTCCGGCAGGTTGTATGGAACCTATTGTTAAATGCGGATGAGGCGATCGAAAGTGAAGGGCGGATTGATATCAAAATGGTTCCGGTGGATAAAACCTATGTCTGTATCATCATATCGGATACCGGATGCGGGATGACCGATGAGACAATCAAATCAATCTTTGACCCATTTTTTACTGCAAAACCTAAGGGGACGGGTCTCGGACTGTCCATTGTTCAACGGATTATCACCTCATACAATGGATTAATTGATGTCCAGAGCTCTTTGGAAAAAGGAACCTCCTTTACCGTTAAATTACGCAGAGCGATTAATCCCCGTTAGTTATTATTATCCCGGCCGGGATGAAATCCGCTTTAAAGATTGCTGTGTCCGGTTTAATTGATTGTTGCGGTCAGCAGGTTCTCTACCGGGGGGCAATTAAGTTAATCTTGACAGTAAATTATAAATGGGGTAGCCAACCGGATGGATATTGATTAACCTGAATTTATAGTTATGTACCAAAATAGAGCGACTCTGTTTTGGTACATTGTTTTTTTATGCGTTTAAAATAATTACATAGAAAAGTTTTGGATAAGAAAATGAGCTCAAAAAAAGATGTCATTGAAACGAGAAAAGAAAAGAATCAAATGTTAAAAGAATCGGGGATTGCGCTTTTCCCGAATGACTATAAGGTAACACATATAATAAAAGATATTCAAAAATTAGTGGAAAAAGAGTCGAAAGATATCTCGGAGGATGCTTCATATTCAGTGGCCGGCCGTATTATGGCCGTCAACCGATTTGGAAAATCAGCCTTTATCCGATTCAGAGACAGGAGTGGCCAGCTTCAGGCATATATTCGAACGGATAAAGTGGGCGATGATGCGTATGCCTTGTTTAAAAAACTGGATATTGGTGATTTTGTCGGAATAACCGGTGGGATGTTCCAGACTAAAACAGGTGAATGGACGCTTCTGGCAAATTCTCTACAATTAATTTCCAAGGCAACGCGGCCGCTGCCTGAAAAATTTCATGGGCTCAAAGATCCTGAAAAGCGGTACCGTCAGCGATATCTGGATCTGATTATGAATACAGACGTCCGGGAGTTGTTTGTCAAGCGGAGTCAACTGGTTCAGGCAATTCGGATGTTTCTGCTGGAACGGGACTTTTTAGAAGTGGAAACTCCTATGATGCAGCCTCTTCCCGGAGGTGCGGATGCCAAACCATTTAAAACATATCATAATTCCCTCAGCATGGATCTTTTTTTGCGAATTGCGCCGGAACTTTATTTAAAAAGACTGGTGACCGGCGGTTTTGAGAGAGTTTTTGAAATCAACAGAAATTTCAGGAATGAAGGGATTTCCACACAGCACAATCCGGAGTTTACCATGCTTGAATTTTATCAGGCATATGCCACATATGAAGACCTTATGAATTTAACGGAAGAGATGTTCCAGTCGGTTGCACGAAGCATTGCCGGATCAATGGATTTTGAATATCAAGGTGAGCAGATTAATTTCAGTGGTTCATGGAAACGGTTGCCGCTTCTGGAATCTCTGGAAGAAATTGCCGGCGTGGATCCGGCTTTATTCAGCAAAAAAGAAGAACTGATGAATTTTGCGCTGTCAAAAAGGATTTCTTTTGGTACGCGTGCGAGTGAAACCATCGGAACCGGCAAGATAATGACCAAAATATTTGATGTTCTTGTGGAACCCAAGTTGATCCAGCCGACATTCATCACCGGTTATCCGGTTGAAGTTTCCCCCCTTTCCCGAAGAAACAAGGAGAATCCTGACTTGACCGATCGATTTGAATTGTTCATTGCCGGAAGGGAGATTGCCAACGGATTTTCTGAGTTAAATGATCCGGAAGATCAGAAAGGCAGATTCATGGATCAACTTAAAAATAAGGAAGCAGGGGATGAAACGCCGCATGTTATTGATGAAGATTACATCAGAGCTTTGGAATACGGCATGCCTCCCACTGCGGGAGAAGGCATCGGCATTGACCGGCTGGCCATGTTGTTGACGGATTCCGCATCCATCCGTGATGTCATTTTATTCCCCCACATGAAGCCCACGGATAAAATATAAATGGATTGACTGATGTCTTTTGAATATTTTGTAGGTGGCCGTTATCTCAGGTCCAAACATAAACAAGCCTTTGTCTCTTTTATCACGTTTCTCTCCATGGCCGGCGTTACGGTCGGTGTAATGGCACTGATTATTGTTATTGCCGTGATGTCCGGAGCGGAATCATATTTTACATCGCAGATTTTAGGCGTTGAATCGCATATTATCATTCGCCGGCATGGCGGAACAATCGCTGATTATGAAGGGGTGATCCGTCAGGTTAAATCTGAAGCCGGGGTCCAATCCGCAGCGCCTTTTGTGTATTCCCAGGTGATGCTGCGGTCTTCTTCCGGTATTTCAGGGGCAGTCCTGAGAGGTATCGACCCCGAAGCGGGCGGGAGCCCAATAAAAGGATATAATAAAAAATCGTTAATAGAAAAAATAAGACCTCAGATTGCAACCGAATCCGGCATCCAGTCGCCGGGAATTATTTTAGGCAAGGAACTGGCTCTGACCATCGGGGCGGCGGAAGGAGACATCATTTATTTAATTTCCCCCAAAGGGATGATGTCCCCCATTGGCCATATGCCGACCATGAAACGATTTGAAGTGACGGGTATCTTTGAGTCCGGTTTTTATGAATATGATGCCTCTTTGGCTTTCATCCATTTAAAAACCGCCCAGAAACTCATTAAAATTGGCGATTCGGTTTCCGGTATCGGGGTCCGGGTGAATGATATCTATCGTGCCGATGCAATCTCGCAAACGATTCTGGCTGACTTGGGATTTCCGTACTGGACCATGGACTGGATGCAGATGAACCGGAATTTCTTTTCAGCCCTTAAACTTGAAAAAAAAGCAATGTTTGTGATTCTGACGCTGATCATTATGGTGGCGGCATTTAATATTGCCAGTACCTTGATTATGATGGTGATGGGGAAAACTCAGGATATCGCTATCTTAAAAGCTATGGGCGCGTCGGAACGGAGCATCTGGAAAATATTTGTTTTTAACGGCACGGTGATCGGTTTCATCGGGACGATAACCGGGGTCATCCTAGGAATTCTGGGGTGTGTCCTTTTAAAAAATTACAAATTTATCGAATTACCGGGAGATGTTTATTATTTTACCAGTCTTCCCGTGCAGTTAGAATTTTTCGATGTGTTTTTTATCGTTTCAGCAGCAATGGTAATCTGTTTTATTTCGACGCTTTATCCCGCATACAAAGCATCTAAGCTCAATCCGGTCGAGGCGCTTCGATATGGATAACCAACTGGAAAAACAAAATAATCGAATACGTTTAGAAGTGAAAAATCAAACAAAAGATTCGGGATCTTTGCTGTCATTAAGCGGCATTAACAAGAGTTATTGTAATAATGGTTCAAAAATAGAAGTGCTGTGCGATTTGTCGGTGGATATTTTTCCCGGTGAAACCATTGCCATTGTCGGGGAATCCGGTATCGGAAAATCGACATTTCTGCATATTCTCGGAACGCTGGATCGGCCGGATAGCGGCACGCTTTTATATAAAAATGCTGATGTGTTTACGTTTGATAAAAAAAAACTGGCGAATTTCAGAAATAAAACCATGGGATTTGTTTTTCAGTTTCATTATCTTCTGTCGGAATTTTCCGCACTTGAAAATGTTTCAATGCCCGGACTGATCAAAGGGTTAAAATCAAAAGATATACGGGAAAGCGCTGAAGCGATTCTCGTTCGGGTCGGGCTTAAGGAAAGAATGAAACATCGTGTCAGAGATCTTTCCGGCGGGGAGCAGCAGCGTGTTGCGCTTGCTCGTGCGCTTGTTTTGAATCCGGCGATACTGCTGGCCGATGAACCAACGGGAAATCTGGATAAGAAAAACAGTAACCAGATACACGATTTATTGTTTGAACTAAATGATGAATACAATATGACAATAATTATTGTTACACATAATAGACAACTTGCAGAGTATATGAATAAACAGATGACTCTGCTGGAAGGAAAGCTGGTAGAGATTGAATGAAATATGGTAATTGCATACAAAAATGTATGGGTTTGATAATCGTTTTAGGGTTGGTTTTTTTGCTAGTCGTTGCCGCCGGTGCCGAAGATGCTGTCCTGATCAAGCAGATTCTGGTACATGGCAACCAGCGTATCGAGGATGATGCGATATTACGGGTGACCCGGGCAAAAGTCGGTGATGTATTTAATGAAGCCTTGCTTTCCGAAGACCTTCAGGCAATTTATGCCATGGGATGGTTTGATGATGTCCGGGTCGAAGTTGAAAAAACGGTTGATGGGAATACAGTGATTTTTATTGTTAAAGAAAAACCCACTATCCGTGAAATAAATTTTGCCGGAAATATGGTGCTTGATGATGATACACTGAAGGAAAATGTCGATATCACCAGCGGATCGATCTTGAATATTTTTAAAATACGTCGGAATATTAAAATTATAGAATCATTGTACAAAGATAAGAATTATCATAACGTCAAGGTCATATATAAAATTGATCCTTTAGAGAATAATCAGGCGAATCTGGAATTCGCAATTGAAGAAGGTGAAAAGGTTCGCATCAAGACGATTACATTTGACGGAAACAGTGCTTATGATTCCGACGAATTGAAAAAATTGATGGAAACATCGGAAAAGGGTTTTTTCTCATGGCTGACATCATCCGGAGAGTTAAATAATGAGAATTTGCAGCAGGATATCTTTAAGTTGACCGCTTATTATCAAAACAATGGGTATGCCGAGGCCAGAGTCGGTGAGCCGGAGGTCGAATACAAAGACGAGTGGATATATATTGTCATAAAAATTAATGAAGGCCCCCGTTTTAAAATGGGCAGAATTGATCTGAGCGGTGATTTCATTGTGCCAAAAAAAGAACTCATTAAAAGTGTCAGGGTGGGCGAAGAAGTCTATTACAACCGGAATGTCATCCGGCAGGATGTTCTGACACTGACAGATATCTATGCTGACAAAGGATATGCGCATGCTGATGTTGTTCCCGAAATCAAAACTGATCCGGAAAAGTTAACCGTCGATATTACGTTTCACATAACCAAAAATAAACCGGTTTATTTTGAAAGAATCAACATACACGGAAATACTAAAACCAGGGACAAGGTGATTCGCCGTGAGTTAAAGGTCATTGAGCAGGAGCTTTACAGCAGTAAACGGTTAAAAAGAAGCGTTGCCGATCTATACCGGCTGGATTATTTTGAAGATGTCAAGGTAAAACCCCAGCGCGGTTCTGCGGAAGACCAGATGCTTTTGGATATTGAAGTGGTGGAAAAGCCGACCGGTACCTTTACGTTTGGCGGCGGATACAGTGCGGTGGACAAATTTTATGTAATGGCTTCCGTGTCTGAACGGAATTTTTTAGGCCGGGGCCAAATACTTGAACTCGCGGTGCAGACCGGCGGAAGCTCCCGGCAGTACACCTTTGGATTTACGGAACCGTGGTTGTTTGATATTCCGTTATCAGCCGGAGTTGATGCCTACAAAATGGAACGGGATTATGATGATTACGACCGGGATAGTTACGGCGGGGCCTTTCGGTTCGGGTATCCGGTTTTTGATTTTACGCGGGGATATATCAAATATGCCGTTGATGTCAGTAATATTAAAAATATTTCTGAAGCAGCGTCTCCATATATTCTTCCTGGAACAAACACGGAAAGCAGTGTCTCTTTCAGTCTTGTGTATGATTCCAGGAATCGACAGTTTAATCCATCGGAAGGTTCCAGACACAGCATTACGTTCAAGTATGCCGGCCTGGGGGGGAATATCGGATATGCCAAGGTCACTGCGGAAACCGGATGGTACTTCCCCTTATTCTGGGGAACCGTGGGTTTTATCCATGGCAAAGGCGGTTATATAGAAGAATCTTCCGGAAAATTTCTACCGGATTATGAACGGTTTTACCTGGGCGGCATCAATTCGGTCCGAGGTTTTGACTGGCGGGGAATCAGCCCGGTCATTGATGATGATATTGATATCGGAGGCACGGAATTTGTTCAGTTTAATGTTGAGTACCTGTTCCCGATCATCAAGGAAAGCGGGTTGGTGGGCCTTTTCTTCTATGATGCGGGTAATGCCTGGGCTGATGAAGGCACGTCAGACAGCGGATTGCGTGACAGTGCAGGTTTCGGGATCCGTTGGTTTTCCCCAATGGGACCTTTACGCCTGGAACGGGGATATATTCTTAATCCAAAACCCGGGGAAGGCTCGGGCCGATGGGAGTTTTCCATGGGGGGGAGTTTTTAATTATAATCAGTGGTTCGGCAATTTTTTTGTTTGCGGAAATAAGGAGGTATTAAATGAGACTCGGAAAATTTGGTTTAATCGGAGCTGTTGCATTGGTTATTTTTTATGTCTTGCCGGCATATGCTGCTGATGTGGCGAAAATAGGAATTGTTGATTTTCAAAGAGTCCTGACCGAATCGGAATCCGGAAAGTCGGTTCAAGAGAAAATGCAAAAAAAAGGTCGGGAGATGGAGACAAATCTTACCAAACTGGGAAAAGAAATTGACGGCCTAACCGAACAAATGAGTCGTGAGGCCATGGTCATGAGCAAGGATAAGCGTGAAGAAAAACAACGGGAACTTGAAATTAAAAAGTATGATTTTCAATCGATGCAGAAAAAATATCAAATGTCATTCAGGGAACTTGAGGCAGCAGAGGTCGCGAAATTAAAAAATGAGATTTTTGAACTGGCTGAAAAGATAGGGAAAAAAGAAGGATATCTGCTGATTATTGAAAAAAGTGCGGCCATTTACTATCCGACTACGATTGATATGACGGATTTATTAATTGAAAAATATAATGAAAAATCAAAAAGTGACTAAAGTGGGCTAAATTACCTAAAGTTGTGGACTGCGCTAAACGCTCGATCATTATTATTATAAAAAAACCAGGCAATGCCGAAGGCATTAACCATAATTTTAGATCACTTTTAACTTTTTCGGTTTATCCGGAGCAGGCAAGGCAATTCTAAGGAGTCGGGCATGGAGAAATCTCTATCGGAATTGGTTGAAGCGATTGGCGGTGAGATCCAGGGGGATCCCCAAAAGATTATACGCGGGATAGCTCCGTTTGATGAAGCCGGCATCGATGATATCACGTTTGCGGATTCACCGAAGATTTTAAAGCGGGTCAGCGAAACAGGCGCCGGTGCGGTAATCGTTCCAAGGAATTTTCATCAGGAAGTGCCAGCTAATCTGATCAAGTCTGATAATCCTCGCCTGGCATTTGCAAAGATGATGAATCTGTGTTTTCCTGCATCCCATCCAGCTGAAAACATCAGTCATAAAGCATCTATCGGGCAAAATGTTTCTTTAGGCAAGGCTGTCTGCTTAGGCCCTTTTGCTGTGATTGAAGACAATGTGGCCATCGGCAGCCGGGTGATCATACACCCGCATGTGGTTGTCGGTAATGGGGTCACCATCGGAGATGATGCTGAAATATACCCTAATGTAACAATTCTGGAGCGATGTATCATCGGGAATCGGGTGATTATTCATGCCGGCACGGTTGTCGGCAGTGACGGATTCGGGTTTGTTCCGGACGGGGAAAGACATTATAAGATTCCGCAGCTGGGTATTGTTCAGATAGATAATGATGTGGAGATCGGCGCTTGCAATACCATTGACAGGGCTACTTTTGGCAAAACATGGATTAAAAGCGGGGTGAAGACGGATAATCATGTTCAAATCGCTCATAATGTGGTGATCGGAGAAAATACACTGATCGTTGCCCAGGTTGGGATTGCCGGAAGTGCGACCATTGGGAAAAATGTCATTCTGGCTGGCCAGGCGGGTATTGGGGGCCATATTAACATTGGGGATTTTGCGACGGTTGGACCGCAGGCAGGTGTCACCCGACCCGTTCCCGAAGGTCAGGTGGTTTCCGGGACTCCTGAAATGCCCCATAAATTGTGGCTTCGTGTCAGTCAGGTAATTCCGCGTCTTCCGGAATTAAAAAGAAAAATTTTCGACCTGGAAAAGCGCCTGGATGCTTTTTCAAAGAAGTAATATTGACAAACTCGTAAAAAGTCAGATTCTGATGGCAAAGAAAAAAGATCCAAATTCGAGGCGCGCAAATCCTGAGTGATGATTTGTACTTAGCGTACCATGAAGAAACGAAGGATGTAGCGCAACAAAGAATTTGGATCTTTTTACGAAGCCATCAATATTATCAATACCATTTTGATTTTTTTTAAATTGGGGATAGAATGAAGAAAGGCTATGATATTCAAAGAATTTTAAACCTATTGCCGCATCGATACCCGTTTATACTTGTCGACCGGGTTCTGGAACTGGAAACGGGTGTTAAAATTCGGGCATTAAAAAATGTGACGATCAATGAGCCTTTTTTTCAGGGGCATTTTCCAGGTAACCCTATTTTTCCTGGTGTACTAATGCTTGAAGCCTTGGCTCAAACAACCGCTTTATTGACCTCTCA
>JAJRPH010000219.1 GCA_024280875.1 Deltaproteobacteria bacterium
CACTTGTCTGAATCCTTGCGCCGCAGTTCGGGCAATACGTAAAATATGATTTGACGGATATTTGGCATTTGGCACATTTTTTCATCTGGCTAAACCGATATGCTCCTAAAAAGCTTTTCATGGTGATGAATCACCACTGTATCAGCAAATAACTTTTCGATCACTTCAAATTTTTATGAATGAGTTATTTGGAAGAATCTATGGTGTGGGATTAAGCCCGAATCACTTCCCCGGCTCGGGCACCGCTGATGTATTCTCCGTTTTTAACCGCGTGTTGCCCATTAATAAACACATGGGCAATGCCTTTGGGTCTGCCGGCCGCCTGCGTTCCTTTTGCCGGTGTTTCGGCAATTGTTTCCGGGTCAAAAATCACCACATCCGCCTTTTTGCCGGATGCCAGTACCCCACGATCCCTAATACCGAACCGTTCGGCCGACGCGGATGTCATTCGCCGGATCGCGTTTTCCAGGGAAAACAATTTACGCTTTCGGACATAGTCACCAAGTATTTTGGGAAACGTTCCCAGAGCGGCCGGGTTGGGGAATCCCCCGTATCGTGTCAATGCATCTGTTTCAAATAGACACAGATCATTTTTCAAAACATCATCCAGCACTGTTTCCCGGCCCGGCTCACCGCTGTATGAGTGAAACAAAACGACTGCCTGCCCCTGGCTGTCTTCACTGAGTTTAAGCACTGTATCAAACGGGGAAAGGCCCCACTGCCCGGCAATATCCACCACCCTGTGTCCGTTTAAACCCTGCCATTTATCAATACCTGCGTCCATTATCTGAAAATCATTATACGAAAATCCGACCAGTGTAAACCCCAGCAAAAGCTCTGCCCGGAGGACACTTCGAGCCCATCGGCTCTGATATGCCTGCGGGAGCCTGCTTAGGAACCAGTAGGGGAAAACCGCGTTAATGGTGGTATTGCCGAATGTATAGGGAAACGCGTCAAACTTGATATCCAATCCGCGCGCTCTCTCTCTTTCAATAATCTGAAGACATGTTTCAGCCGTTGACCAGCTGTTTCGACCCACAAAAATAAGATGCGAGATCTGGAGCCGGACACCGGTTTTTCGAGCAATATCTATTATTTCTTTCAGGGCACGGATATTATGCGGTTTTAAATAAAAGGGAGGATAAGTGGGAGAAATCCGGCTCAGGGCCTTTAAATGGACCGTCACCGGTTTATCCGCAGATGCGGCCGCCCGACAAAACGCTTCCAGCTCCTCAAACGACGAATACATTCCCGGTTCATATCCCAAACCGAAACTCAAGGCACAGGCCCCCTCTTCAAATGACCTTTCAAGTGTTTGCAGACAACCATCCATTTCTTCCTGTGATAGCGGTCGCTGGTGGAGGCCTGAATGTCCCAGGCGCAGGGAAGCATGCCCCACCTGATGTGCTGTATTTATGATGGGCCGGGCCTTTTCAATACGATCCAGAAATTCCCCAAATGAATTCCAGCGATAATCCAGCGGCCGGTCGTTCATTAGCTTAAAATGCGATATATTCATCAATTGCCGCATGTTTTCAGAAATGGGCGCCGGTGAGAAACCGCAATTACCACCGATAATAGTTGTAACCCCCTGCTCCGGAAGGCATTTCATGGCCAGATCATGATCTTCGCCAGGCAATACCCAGTCTGAATGAGAATGCATATCAATAAACCCGGGCGCAATCACTTTTCCAGCCGCATCAATCACCGAATCTGCGTCAGGAAGATTGTCAGTATCCACCAAAACGGATTTGATCCGGTCTTCTGAAATTAAAACATGACCAGTAAAGGCTTTTTCTCCGGTACCGTCAATTATTCTGCCGTTTTTTAACAACAATGTTTTCATTATCCGACTCCGATTTATTTTCGAATTTAAACAGGTTCTGCATCGGCCATGCGCGAATAACCCCTTTAAGGCATTAAAAACCTTTAATAATGATTGATACTATCAGAATAGTATCAAAAAATCTATTATCAAGGCCGGTTCACAGCAGTACAGATTGGTAAAAATATATAACCAATTGATATTTAATTATAATTAATTGAAATAATCTCTGAGTTTATTTAAAACAACACCGGCCTTCACCCCACCAGACCGAGCGAACATTCAATATTTTAATAAAAAATAGTTGATTATTTCATCAAAACCTTGACATTAGTAATAATTTATTTATTATTTTTAAAATTAGATAAAAATCTTTTTTATTTTAAGGCCGGTTTCTTTACGAAGGTGTAACCATTGCCAAAGTGGTGCCCGAAGGTAAAGGAGTAAAAGTAATTTTTTTAACAAGGAGGAATCACTATGGCGAATGGAACTGTAAAATGGTTTAATGAAAAAAAAGGCTACGGTTTCATTGAACAGGAAGAGGGACCGGATGTATTTGTGCATCATTCGGGAATCAACGCAACCGGGTTTAAAACGCTCAATGAAGGCGATCGCGTCACATTTGATGTTGAACAGGGAGAAAAAGGGCCTTCTGCCGTAAATGTAACTGTTGTTTAAAACTATCCATATATAGGCTAAAAGGGCATCTTCGCTGATTTCTGCGGAGATGCCCTTTTATTTTCAAGACTGTTGTGAAGGAGTGGTTTTCAAACGATCTAAAAAATCTCCCACCGCACGGAACACCCTTTCCGCATGCTCCCCGTTGATAATCCCGTGACGTTCATAGTTGACCATCAAATACTCTTTTTCCTTTGTTCCCAGTTTTTTAAAGATTTTAAGCGCCCCCTCCGGGCTGACGACCGGGTCACCGTATGACTGAACCACCAGGGCAGGTACCTGGATCATGATCAGCTTTGGTTCTATCTGGTCCATCAGCCGGTCCAGTTCGATGATCCCGGATATGGGGTTGCGCATATAATTAATATGGGGATTTTCCGGATGATTTTCAACAAACTCCTTTTTTGCAGCGCCCACATTGAATTTCCCCATTAATTTGTTCCAGAGGTTGACCGCAGGAACAAATCGGGCGGAAAAATCCTGAAGTTTGAGAGGCGGGGATATGGCGAATAGACCGGCCAGATGATTAACCCGTGATGCAAGATCCAGAGCCAGGCCGGCACCGGTGGAAAAACCGCCGACAACCACCTTGCGACACACTTCATTCATAATCACATATCCCTCTTCAACCGACTCCACCCATTCCATGTATGCACTCATTGCCAGTGCCTCCGGGGATGTCCCATGGCCTTTCAGTCTGGGGGCGTAGATCCGGTATCCCCGCTCTCCCAAATATTCCGCCAGGGCCCTGACCTCAAGAGGCGCAGCCATATATCCATGAATCAGTACCACGCCGATCTCTTTCTCTGTTCCCCTGATAAAAAACGGCGCCCCCACTTCCCGGTCTTTTGATTCTCCTTCAATGGCAAAGTTGGCATACTCTTTTTCAAAATCAAACCGGGCCTTTTTAATCAGGTATTCCTTGATTTTGTATTTTACACGAAGCCGGTGTTCCAGGGCCACGTTTCGGAGTTGTTCCTGCAATAAAGCAAGCGGTTCAATCTCATTGGCGCTCACCACCACGGGATTATCAATGCGCACCCGGTGAAAATCAGATGCCTCGCAAAAATCAGAATCAATTATAATCGTATTGCCTTCTTTGCGAATCACCTTTTTGTCAATCGCCAGTTTAATAAAATTATTCAATTTATCATGCCGGTCATCCGTCAACAGGCTGATCTGGTTCCGCATCAATGAATCATGACGGTGAAAGTCCATGCATTCGAGGCACATGGTGGCTGCCAGAAACGCTTTTTGCCGGAACTCATGCTCATCTATTTTATTCTCCGGAATATATTTTAGCAGGGATGCGAAAATATGATCATGATTCACGGTGGTCAGCTGATATATGGCAGACATATACCGTTCCATGATTCTGTGAGCAGTTTTTCTCATCATGGTGATTGAGGAAATGGTGTCATCAAAATCAATTGTCACCGGAGAATCGATATCCGCCTGTATTGCTTCACTCTTCAGGTATGGAGCCACTCGAATGGGCTTGCCGAACCGCATATCCACATCCACGCCGGACAACAGCATGGACCCTTCAGTCATAATCTCTTCCAGCATTCTTCCGGAAAGATCGCCGACAAAAAGCTCCGCCATCCGGCTTAACATATTTTCCCTGGCCCGAATGGGATAATAGGTCAGGTTGACCGGAACAATATATGTTTCGTGATCAAGAACAGGCGCCATCTCTTTAATCTGAAAAAGCGTCATCAAACGCTCCGCCTCTTCCGGAAATATATCCCGCATCCGCCGAAGCCTAGCCCGGTAGAATTCAGTCCGCAGAGCAAGAGTAGCCGTGCCGGTATGCGGGGGATGGTTGCCGTCCGGGGAAGCAATCATAAACTCCCCTTTTTTCTCTCCCTTTTTTTCAAATATCTTCTTGCTCTTTACCATGAGTCCTTCAGGAAAAATAATCCATGACGCTTCCCCGGTCAGCAGACTTTTCACTATCAGCTGATCCCGATGTGGATTTTTCGTTGAAACCGCTCCCAAGCGGTCCAGAAAGTTGCCGAGACCGCCTACAAAAAGTGTGTCATCAGCCAGTGCCCAGATCGTCATCCGTGTAAGCCGGTGAATATAATACGGTATAAAAAAAGTTTCCATGCGTGTGAAATGATTGACGGCGAAAATAACCGCGCCTTTAGGAATTTCTTCTTCACCATAGGTACGAATATTGGCCCGTGAAAGGTTGGAAAGGGCTTTGACGGCAAACCCGGCGGTCCGATACGCATAGGGGTTCATGGCGTTTCTCCCTTAATATAAGGATCCGAATCCTGATGACCCGGCTTTGGGAATACATATTACAGAATCATCAAAATTTAAGAAATAAAAATCTCGACAAATAGCAAAAGGGCGAGTCATTCACTCGCCCTTTTGTTTATAATAATTATCAAATTTTCTGCGAAACGCCTATCCGGCGGCTCTCTGCCTGGCAGCCTTCACAATCTGAAGATACTCCTCGCCCTCAAACCCCAGCCGCTTTAATGTCTCATCCGTGGGAATACTGTTTTTGTCATACCCTTTTGCTGCATATACCGTGTCCATCAGTGTTTCATATTGATCCCGGCGATAGTCCTGAAGTGACTTTAAAAGTGTTTCGTCACTTTTGGATGTCACATCCAGCCCGACCGTTTCGGTTAGATATTTTTTGTAATAATCCTTTCGGTCATTAAACTCATCCATGAACAACGGTGCCATGGCACGAAGCGGAATTTTATCATATTCCCGGGTGCCGAATCCCTGGCGCAGATTAATAAGCTTGTGCAGCAGATAACTGCGTTCCGACTCGCTTAACAGGTCATCCAGCGTCTTTTCCGTTCCCAGTGTCGAATTGACCAGCTCCAGATACAGATCAACCGTGGGGATATTTTTTGCAGGGTCTTTGGTTGCCGCCGCATCCGGGTGCCGCACGTCTATCCATGGCAGTTTGCACAAACCGACAATGTTAAACCAGGTCCTAAACAACGGAAACCAGCAAAGTGCGGCCGCCTTCTGCTCAAAAGTCGGCATTTCGTTCTTCACCTGATCCAGTGCAATCAGCCAGGCTTCATCATGCTGGGGACCTTTTAAGGCAAACCCGTACCCGCCCTGCTGGGCCAAAGATTCTTTAGTAATATACATCGAAAATTCAAGGCCTTTGGTTTCCATTGCAAACAAATCGAGTTCCTGCAACACCTCATTCCGGCTGTGCCCGTTTCGCGATGCTGCCCGCTCGGCAATCCAGCCTTTCATATAACGGATGCCACGCCCCACTTTACTAGTAAACCCGTCCCTGCCGGCCGCCATTTTATGCAGTAATTCAAAAACAGTATCTGCGTCATTCCATTTCAACTCCAATCCGCCGGTATCTTCTAAAGTCAGATGCCCCTGCTGAAACGCTTCCACCAGAAAAGCGATGACCACACCGGTGCTGATGGTATCCATGGCATATTCATCACAGTACCAGGCATACTCAAGCATCAAATGAATATCAAAAATACCGAGGTTGGTGATGGCTGCTGCGGTTTCATATTCAGGCCCATCCACTGCCACTGTTTTACCCTTAAAAGGCCCGGTTGACAGCTGATGCTGCTCGCAGGCTTTTGTACACGCCAGATTACACCCGGCAAAGCACCCGTCCGGATGTTTCTGCTCAAAAATTCTGTCTTCAAAAATCTTGCCGGAGATATTCTTTTCCCGTTCATCACAGCCGAACTTATAGTTATTCACCGGAAGAATATTATTGGTGTTCATAATGTCTAAAAGCGCAGTCGTGCCCTGCTTTGCAAGCCGCATCTCTTTGGGGTCGCGCTCTCGAAGCATATTACGAAGACTTTTGCCGGCTTCACGCAGACGCGGCTTGTCAAGCGGCTGATTGGTACTCCCTTTAGCCAGGTCACTCCTGACAACCATCCCCCAAAGCCCCTTTTCACGCATGATGGTTCCCATACCGCCGCGGCCGGCCTGTTTGGCGCGACAGCGCTTGCGGCGCGGGTCATAATAAACACTGTTGATACACCCGAAAAATGTATTTTTACTGCCAATGCCGGCATTGACAAATGCCACAGCAGACGATTTGCATTCCCCGCGCCAGACGTCTACGAGTTTTTCCGCATCATAGATGGCGCTTTCTGTGTCCGGCGCATCCTTAATGCTGACCGTTGCCGTCACATCATCAATAAAAATGATCACGTCCTTATCCGACTTCCCGGTCACAGAAATCGCATCAAATCCGGCGTTTTTCACTAAAGGGAAAAAATACCCGCCCACATTGGAATCACAGAATGTTCTGGTCAACGGTGAAATGGACCCGATGATAAATTTACCGGTTCCGGCAAAACCGTTTTCTCCGCAAAACGGTCCACCGGCAAATGCCAGTACGTTTTCCGGGCTGTCATATCTTGTGGATGCCTCTGTTCCGTCATAAACCATCTTTAAACAGTAGCCTCTGCCACCGATAAACATATTCTTTGTTTCAGCCGAAATTTCTTTAATTTCTATTTTCTTATTTTTGAGATCCACATGAAGCAACCGGTCAGTGTATCCCTTAACAACCTTTGTTTTCTGATAATTGATCATTGCATGCGTCATATGCCATTCGTCCCCTATGGTTTTAAAATATCCATACCATTTATTGAAATTCTGCTGCCGTAAAACTTGTAGATGTTTCATAATAAATTTAAACAATTACCACTAATATAAACACAGTTTATATGTCAATAAAAAATACCAGCTTATGCCGGGCAGAAAAATTTCAAAGTGTCTCAACTCATAAACAAGGTCCTAATCAGTCTCTGAAAATTCCTTTTTGCTTCAAATTTCATTTAAGATAATATAATTTTAATGGATGAATGAATACCGGCAAACTGGACAAACGGGCCGGATATGTGGGTGGCCATTATACGACGCCATTATTGTTCGGTAAAATATCCGACTATGACCTGGTTTTGTATGTTACCATCCATGCGGCATCGGGAACGGAAAATGCCTTTTTCCCCCACACCCATTACGGGATTTTTTCTAAAATCAAGGTCAATGGCAAACCCGCCTGCGAAATGGATATTTATGCTGCTTACTTAGGGGAATTCGGCATTCTGGTCGGTTTTGTATCCGGCGAAGATATTGCCGTCAGTCAGGCCTTAGAAACCCTGCCATGGGCACAATCGGTGATTGTGGACAAACATAAAGAGGCTTATACTTCCGGCAAAAAAAGCATCCAATATCTGGAAGAAGGAAGAAAAAAACTCAGACTCGCGGCTGCCCGGGCAGTTCAAGATGTATCACAAATGAAACCGCTGATCACCAAAGGCCCGATTCTTTTTGAAGCGGAATTCCGAAACGAAAAACTCGCAGCCCGTTTCAATACCTGGAGATTTCAACAAACCGAAAATATTGTCACATGGGAGGCAAAAAATATGATTGAAGGATTTGAAATGCTCAACAAGCTAACGTTGACAAACTCGTAAAAAGTTAGATTCCGATGGCAAAGAAAAAAGCTCCAAATTCGAGGCGCGCAAATCCTGAGTGATG
>JAJRPH010000220.1 GCA_024280875.1 Deltaproteobacteria bacterium
CACTTTGTTTCTCGCCTATCTTTCTGTTGTCTGGTGGTGTGCTTATCCTTCGTTTACAAAGATATATCGAAACGGCCTGTCCCGTAAAGATTACGTTCTTTCGAATATATCTTTTTCCGTTCCGGTAATTCTGCCCTGGCTGTTTCTTTCAGTGACATCAGACATTATCAATATCCTTCCTTTTGATACCCCCAGAAAGTTCCTGCTTTCAACCGAAGGCCAGATTATTTATTTTATGTTTTTTCTGTTTATCATTGCAATCATTGGGCCGGTGTTGATCCAGAAATTCTGGGGCTGCCGTCCGCTGAGATCAGGGGCGTTCAGGCACCGGATTGAATCTTTGTGCAGTGAAGCGAATATGCGGTACCGGGATATCGTGGTCTGGCCCCTTTTTGGCGGCCAAATGATTACCGCAGGTGTCATGGGGCTGATTCGCCAGTTCAGATATATACTGATCACTCCGGCCCTGATGCGTCATCTGGACCCGTCTGAAATCGATGCTGTCATTGCCCACGAAATAGGTCATATAAAAAAGAATCACCTTTTTTTTTACCTTGTCTTTTTTGCAGGCTATCTGGTGGTCTCATTTACAACCCTGAATCTGATTGTTTATGCCAACATTTATGCGGAGGCTTACGGTCTCATCAACAGTGGCGGTTCCGCGTATGCGACAATATCATCCATTAGCTTCAGCCTGTTTATGATTGGTATTTTCCTGGTTTATTTTCGATATATTTTTGGATATTTCATGCGGAACTTCGAGCGTCAGGCAGATTTGTATGCTTATTCCATGATAAATGATGCTCAGCCCCTGATATCCACATTTGAAAAAATAACTATTACCAGCGGTCAATCCCCAGACAAACCCAACTGGCATCATTTCAGCATACAGGAACGAATTGATTATTTAAAAGCAAGTGAAAAAGACAACTCCTGGATTCATCGACATAACAAAAAAATCAAATTCAGTATAGCAGCTTATATTGCAGCCATCTTCCTGGTGGGGTGGACAGGTTATCAAATCCACTATGATAATATCAGCGACACATTACAAGAAAGCTTGTTAAGAAGAATGGTCCAAACCCAGATTGACAATAACAGGAGCAACCCGGATCTTTATCGACTTCTCGGTGATATTTATTTTAAAGAAAAAAATTATGAAAAAGCAGTGCTTGCTTACAGACAAGCCCTAAAAATAAATTCAAACTATGTCCAGGCCTTGAATAATCTGGCATGGCTTTATGCGACCTGCGAGAATTATAATTTCAGGCATCCGGAAAAAGCGCTTGAGCTGGCATTGATTGCCGCGTCACTATCCGAAGCGCCCCATATTTTAGATACACTGGCCGAATCCTATTATGTGAACGGAAACTATCCGGCCGCAATACAGGCGGAACAGCAGGCACTGTCGAAGGCAGAAAACGATCACGCATATTACCGAAATCAGATCGAAAAATTTAAGGCTGCTGGAAAAAATACCGGATCGCAAATGTAAATCCGGCAATTATTTTTTATTTTCATCAATTTTGTTTTTATTCATTACTCCTTAACGGGCTTAAAGGTTGCCACCCCTTCGCAACAGGGACTTCTGCTCGGCCATGCGGATCCGCTCTTCCTGCTCATCTTTTCTTTTCCGGGCACCTTCCAGCTTTTTCGCCATTTCATTGGCATCCGCAGGTTTTAAGAGGTAATATGTCAACACATATATCTTTATTATCGCCCATATCACCACAAGCTTCACGTGAGCGTGGCAATATCACTTGAAAACGGGTGCCTTTGCCGACCCGACTGGTAATATCAATTTTACCCCCAAGTCGGTCGACAATTCCACAAGTTACATACAATCCAAGCCCGGTTCCCATTCCCGGTGGCTTAGTGGTAAAAAACGGTTCAAAAATTTTTTCCATATTCTCTTTAGGAATACCTTTGCCGGTGTCTTCAACTATGAGCATGACACGTGAGTCCGTATCTTTTAAGGATACCGTGATGGTTCCATTTGATCCGACGGCGGCAATGGCATTGGTCAGCAAATTGAATAATATCTGGCGAATCTCATAAGGGTCGCTCCAGATGATGCCGTTTGCCCCTTCCATTTCCTGTACAATTTGAATAACTTTGTTCTCCGCCTCACTGGCGGCGAACTCAACAGTTTCCGCCACCAGGACAGTCAGGTCCGTTTCTGCAAAAAAAGTCTCCGGCTTTCTGACAAATCCGAGCAGCTGGTGGGTAATCCTTTTTGCCCGTTCTATGGCGGTTTCAATTTTCCCAACAGCATTTTCAAAGTCGGATTTACGTGGCATATCCGCATGTTCTGCTTTATCTAACAAAATCCGCATGTATTCCGCAGATTCCTTAATAATTGCCAGAGGATTATCGATTTCATGGGCAATGCCGGTAGACAGTGTTCCCAAAAAGGCAAGCCGCTGTTGCTGATTGCCAGAAAGCGAATATTCGCCAGTTTCTCATTTAAAAATGAATCAATATTCTGCTTATGTTTCTGAACCAGCTCGCTTAAGTGGGCATAGGTTTTTTCATGACAGGAGGCCCGAAACTGGTGAAGCAAAATGCAAATAACCAGCAGCATAGGGGTAAAAGAAACGATGATAACGGTTAAAATCATATTCCGGGTTAAAGACTGGTAATATTTTTTATGCTTGTCTTTGTTCATTTAGCGTAACCGTAACTTTTCAACTATTCTTCAAAACAGGCCTGATTTTAAAAATTTTAAACTAAGGTCAGGCCCTTTAATTTCGTTTCCGGTTTAGAGGAACCATCTGCGGCAACAAAATATATTTCAGGATTCATGCCAAAAGTTGTGAATAGCGGATCAGATTCGATTGATCTGAACGGATAAGGGAGTGTTGATGAAGGAAAAACATGAAAATTTTTTAATTAGTTATATCTGTGCACCTGTTTTCTCGGTGGTATGATTATATTTTATTCCGAATCAGAACAAGTTGAAGGCGATCAATGAAAATTGCCACCGGTATTAAGCGAAATCTTTGAAATGTTTTTTACACGTTGTAAAAAAATCCGGCACAAAGATGTTGAGATATTCATCCCAATGAGCTTTTTCTAACCATGAATCACTTATATTAACAGCGTTCTTTTGATAAAATTTGTCATAATATACTTTAGGCGTTGTAACGGTTCCACAAATATATAATGTAAAATTAATGCCGGTTGTTTTATTTGTGTAATGCAAAAAACATTCAGACTCGATAATTAGTTCACCGGTTAAAATTAAATGGATTTTTTAGGTCAACTCAATTATCCTATGTTAAGTCAGGCCTCGTTGTTCACTGGAATAATTTACTCTGTGGCTGCCTGTATATATGGCTGGTTGCCTCCCGGTTTGTAAATAAACAGGACATCCGGATTACTGTAAAGGGCTATTAAGACGTAACAGCGATCAAAGATTGGCTTGAACTTTGAAACTGATACACTAAAATTTAAGCAAAAAATTTTCCACAATAAACTCCGGAATGGAACAGGAAAAATCAACATGTATTTCCCGGTTGCCGATATCGAATTAAATCCGTTCATACCACCTGCAATTGCTTTTATTATTTCCTTCTTCACATCCATGGGCGGCGTCTCCGGCGCTTTTTTGATTTTACCCTTTCAGGTCAGCGTACTCGGCTTTAATACTCCGGCGGTAAGCGCTACCAATCAGCTTTTTAACATCGTTGCAATTCCCAGTGGAGTCTATCGTTATATCCGGGAAGGACGCATGGTGTGGCCCCTGACATGGGTCGTTATCATCGGAACATTGCCCGGCGTATTCATAGGGGCGGTCCTGCGCGTTCAATATCTTCCGGATCCTAAAAATTTCAAAATGTTCGCAGGGTTTGTCTTGCTTTATATCGGGGGTAGATTGCTGAAAGATCTTCTAAAAAGAAAAAATTCTACAAACAATACTGTTTCCGCTGAAGAACAATTTCAAAAACTGGTTAAATCATACAACCCGGAACCGGGCCAGAGACAATTACCGAAAGTCATAATAAAAAAATTTAATCCGAGACATATTGTTTATGAATTTTATGGTCAGGAGTTCGATATCAATACGCCGGGCATAATGGCGCTCTGCTTTATTGTGGGAATTATCGGCGGCGTTTATGGAATCGGCGGCGGATCGATTATTGCGCCGTTTTTTGTCAGCTTTTTCGGCCTTCCAGTGTATACAATCGCCGGGGCTGCATTAATGGGAACATTTGTCACATCAATTGCCGGTGTTCTATTTTATCAGGCAATCGCGCCTTTCTATCCAGGTATGACAGTCGCACCGGACTGGGCGTTGGGTTTTCTGTTCGGCATCGGCGGTTTTGCCGGCATGTATTGCGGGGCAAGGGCTCAGAAATTTGTTCCTGCGAAAAGGATCAAATGGATACTGGTCGGGTGCCTGTTATTCGCTTCGGCCAAATATATTTTTGATTTTTTGAAATAACACAATTATATTTATAAAACCTTCCGATTTGCCAAAATCTAAATCGACATTATAATAGTTCGTATACGAATTGCTTCGGATTCTTTTTCTTTAAAGCAGGCGTTTATACAAAAAATCATTCTTAAAAAGGAAAATTTCATGTCCTTAGTAACCGCAGACAAGCTGGAAAAAACATATCAAATAGATGAAATTTCAGTTAACGCCATTCGTGGTATAAATTTTACCATTGAACCGGCGTCCTTTGTTTCATTTGTCGGGCCGTCCGGTAGCGGTAAAAGCACTTTGCTCAATATGATCGGCTGTCTTGATCCGCCGACAAACGGTTCTTTACAGGTTATCGGCCAGGACATCACCCGTATGAATCGTAAACAGGCTGCGCGTTTTCGGGGAGAGCACATAGGTTTTGTGTTTCAGGACTTTAACCTGATACCGGTATTAACAGTCTTTGAAAACGTGGAATATCCCTTGCTCATGGTACAGAACCGTCCGGCCAAAGAGCGCAAAAAACGGGTGAACGACCTGCTCGAAGCCGTCGGCATGGGGGACCAGGCCGGCAAATATCCAAACCAGATATCCGGCGGACAGAAACAGCGGGTTGCCGTTGCCCGTGCCCTGGTGACCAGTGCCAGCCTGATCCTGGCGGACGAACCCACTGCAAATCTTGATGGAGAAACGGCTAGCCGGATTATCAATCTGATGAAAAAAATGCGGGATGAATTCAAGACCACCTTTATTTTTTCCACCCATGACCCAAAGGTGATGCAAAACGCGGAAATCATTTTTACCCTTGAAGACGGAAAGCTTCAGCAACAGCAAAACAATAACGGAGGGGCTCATGTATAATATTTTTAAAATTGCTGCTCGAAACCTGAGACGGTATTCGCGCCGGACGTTGCTGACGTCAGCCTTGATCACGTTGGGAGTGGTGGCGGTGCTGCTGTTTATTTCCATCACCGGAACATTTAAAGAAATGATGGTCGGCCAGATCACGGACTCCATGCTCGGCCATATACAGGTCCACCGCAAAGGTTACCTTGCCTCTATTGACAATCTTCCGCTTAATCGAAACCTGAGCCAGAAACAGGTGGAAAAGGTTGAAGAGATTTTAAGGGACATCAATAGAGACACAGACGCGGTGGAATCCTTTTCCATGCGTATCAAACTCGGAGCCATGTTCAGTAATTACACTGAAACCACCAATATCCGGCTAAATGCAGTTATTCCCAAGAAGGAGGAAAGAACCGTTCCGCTGCTTCCCGACCGCATTATTAAAGGACAAAAAAATGACATTTTACTTCAAAAAGGTGAAATCCTCGTACCTGAACTGATTGCCAAAGGCATGAAAGTAAAAGTGGGTGACAGTGTCGTGCTGGTGGCCAATAACAAGGATGGGTCGGTTAATGGAAAAACGTTCACGGTCAGCGGCGTTCTCGAAGGCATTTCCGGCCCCGGGGGCCGCGATGGAATCATTCATTTAGACGATGCCAGAGAGTTGCTGCGTATTAACGGCGTTGAAATCAGTGAAATCGCCATCCGTCTGAAAAACATGAAAAATCTTCCCATGGTCTTTTCCAGACTCAAGGCCGGTCTTGAACCCTTGCGTGACAAAAAAGACAAGCCAATATTTGAAGTGCATACCTGGGAAAAGCTGACACCATTTTACAATATCGCTAAAATGATTGACCTGATGACCTTTTTTATTAAAATCATGCTGGTGTCTATTGTTCTTGTTAGCATCATGAATGTAATGATCATGGCCGTTTACGAGCGGATCAATGAAATCGGCACCATAGCCGCCATCGGCACATTACCGGGGAAAATCATGGCACTGTTTGTAACAGAGGGCTTTCTGCTGGGTGTGCTTGGCACGGCTGTCGGAACGGTGATCAGCCTGATCAGCATTGCGCTGATAAATGCCGCTGAAATTACCTTTAACTTCGGCCGTCAAACCGATCTTTTATTGGCCCCAACCATCGGAGCCGGGGATGTTATTTCCATTGTTCTGATCG
>JAJRPH010000221.1 GCA_024280875.1 Deltaproteobacteria bacterium
CAAAAATAAAACAATCGCTGTAAAATAAATAGAAAAACTATTTTCCAAAATTGCAACTTGACCGGGGTTTATATTTTTAACATATTGATATTTTTCATAAGTTAACCGGACAGCAATGAAATACAATAGAAGATGAATAATTTTAATACCATCCATTAGTTTTGAAAAAGCTCCTTTAATCGCTGGTCAGCCCAACTGGAGAGACGAAAATCCTTGAGGTACCCGCAGTGCCCCCCATATCGGGTTGATTGAATTTTTAAACAATCCGAAGTCGCCAGGTTCTGAAGATCATTGGCAGGGATTATCGGATCATCGTTACTGGCAACAATAACAGACGGTATTGTAAGCTTTTCTAATGTCTGTCCTGTGATGGCATAACCTTTTAAATATGTCATCAAATCCGGAAAATCCGTAAAATTGTTGACGAAGTAATCTGTCATGCCGCTCATTGTCTTAAAGCCGGATATTCGTTCAAGTCCCTTTAGATGGGGGAAATATTTGCGTTTGATGCGCAGGGAATCACGCCATTTTTTTTTAAAATACAGATGATAAATCTGAAGACCATTTTCCATGGCATGAAGTGTATTCGGCGGATAAAGCACCGGGCAGATGGCGACTACCTTATCGAGCTTGATACCTGCTGCCATTGCCCAGGTTGCCACCCGTAATGCAAAATTGCCTCCCAGTGAGAATCCGGCCAGAAACAGGCGTTTGTGAGGGAATAATTTCTGAATGCGATAAACAGCGCCAACCACTTCTTCAATTCGGCAGGAATGGAATAATTTTTCATTCAGGTGATGAGTCGACCCGTGGTCACGCAAGTTCAGTCTAAAAACATCAAAGCCTCTGTCAAAAAGAGTTCCGGAGGCTGATAAAATATAGGATGATTCGGAACTTCCCATCCACCCGTGGATTAAAATGCACAGATTCTTTTGGCCTATATCGCGGCCCGGATTGTGGCTGCTGAAATATCCCTGGAGCCGGACCCCTTTGCCGCAGTCAAGAATATGAGACGTGGCGGCGTTGCGCATGTCCCTTGAGCGTCTCATGACAAAGAGGCGCCGGAGTTTGATACTGTTGAGAATGGATTGGATGTGCGCATTGCGCAGTAAATAAGGTGGATTAAAATCGTTCATAATAGAACTATCTGAATGTTATGCGGATGTTTCATTGGGATAAATAATTTTGCCGCTTGAGGATACATCATATCCAGTTATGGATTCCGCCATTTTTTTGAAATCTGTTTCCTGGAGCAAACCAATAAAAGACTGAACACCCTTATCAAAAAAACGTTCTTTGGTAATCAGCAGGTCATAGCGTTCCCAACGCAGTGATATGAACTCTAATCCCAGGTGCGCGGCCACCGGCCGGATACCGGGGCCGAAATGGGCTCGGCCGGAAAGCACTTCAAGTCCCACTTCCATGTGGCTGTTGACTTCATGATCATAACCTTTAATGGTTTTTGTTTCAATTCCTGCTTTCTGGAGTTCCCGGTCAAACAGCAGGCGGGTTCCCGTGCTCAGGGACCGGTTAACCACCCGAATGTTATTTTGACCGATATCGTCAATTTTTTTTATTTTTTTTGGATTCCCTTTTTGAATCAGAAACCCCTGTTCCCGCCGGCAAAAGTTTACAATAACCGGCATATTATTGAATTCTTTGCCGGCAAAGTCGAAATTATACTCGTTGCCATTGTCCTGGAGCAGGTGAGAGGTAGCAATATGGCAGATATTCCTTCTCAAGGCCTGCAGACCGCCTATGCTTCCTAAATTGCCAAAGACCGCAATATTCCCGAAAATTTTTTTGTTAAATATTGAAATAGTCTTGTCCAGTAGCAGGTCATTGCTTCCGGTGATGATCAGCAAACCGTCATAGGGGGGAAGCTGCTGCCGTGCTTCCGGATAGTTTAAGGTATTGGCTTCAACCCATTGCTCGACCAGATGAAGCGGAAATAACCATTTGCCGGTCACTTTTGATGCTGGAAGATTTTTTTCCGAAACAAGGGAATAAACCATTTTTTCGTTTACCCCCAAAAATTCGGCAACTTCTTTGGTGGACAGCAGTTTTTTCATCATATCCGATTAAACCAATTCATTGCATTAATAACTATTATTGGCCCTTACGTAAAGCTAAAATAAAGATTTGCTGATTTACAGTATCAATCCGGATCGCTGATTATTCCGGTTGTGATCCACTTGATGCCATGGCATCCGGATAAAACAGCTGTTTCCCGAATAGTTTGTAATTGGCGATCAAAGATTGTCCCTTGGGTGACATGATCCAGTCCGCAAATCGCTGGGCCAGATCATAACGAACATGGGGATATTTTGCCGGATTGACGGGAATCAGTCCGTATTCGTTTTTCAGTTGTGCGTCCCCTTCACATAAGATGTCAAGATCCAGTCCCTGCTCTCGTCCGACTTTATATGCCAGATACGTTCCCCTGTCACTGAGAGTGTAAGTCTGTTTTTCTTCGGCAAATGTAATGGTTGCGCCCATCCCCTGGCCGATAGAAAGATACCGGTCCCCCATCCCCTTCGGATGCGTGAAAGTGATTTGAGCGGTTTTTCCTTTTTTAAAAATTTCTTTTGTTTCCGTTACCATCGGTATACCGGTTGCCGCCCAAATTTTTTGCTCTTTTGTATGGGTGCCGCTGTCATCTCCGCGTGAAACAAAGACGGATTTTGATGCCGCGATTTTTTTAAATGCAGCCGCCGCATCAGTTAACCCGGAAATTTTTGCAGGGTCTTTTTTCGGGCCGATCACCACAAAATCATTGTGCATGACCGCATACCGTTGGGTGCCGAAACCCCCGGTAATAAATTTTTCTTCCCGTTCTTTCGCATGAACGAAAATAATATCCACATTCCCGTCCATGCCGTCACGAATGGCCGCACCGGTGCCTTTGGCGATCACTTTAACTTTGATACCTGTATCTGCTTCAAAAACAGGCAGGATAACGTCCAGCAACCCGGAATCCCGGGTGCTGCTGGTGGTGGACATTTTAAGAATTTTATTTTCGGCATAAGACGGACTGGATAAAAAAATTATAAAAATCAAAATTGCGATTCTAAAAAAAATATTTTTCATTGTTTATTTTCCTTCCGGACTTGGTAGTAGATTTATGCCTTTTTATACATACATAACCTTAATGGTAAATTATAAGCAAAATTTATTTCAATACAGACTTGATAAAACAGTTTCCATTATTTTCATCTTTTGTGTTTGCAGGTTCGGATGAAATACCCAGCGCAATAGGGTCTACGATAACACCGTTTGCCAGGCCATCCGCATCGGTTGCAGCATTGCCGTCAGTCAGTTTAACACGTATCTCTTTGTCTCCGTTGTTGCTGTCAAAATTAATTTCCTGCCAGCCGGATACCATGATTTTGAACAATTGTGCATATGACGGTACATTATCTGAAAATTCCAGAACGACTTCCACGCTACTGCCGGGTTCAAGGTCAGTAATCTTGTATTTAAAAACACCATAGGGAAAATTAAGAGACGGTTTTCCGGTCTGGTTGACAGCCGGGTCGTCATGGGCCAGGGCTTTCATCGAAGCAAAAGAACCTTTGGAACAATGGAATAGTGTTGTCTTAACATCAGTAGCGTTCCTTAAACAAGCCGTATCCGAGTCTCTGTAATCGACAATGCCGTCGTTGTCGTAGTCGCTGGTCTCGTTTGTTTTTTCTTCACTGTCAAGAATTCCGTTTCCGTTTGAGTCTGTTCCGTCAATGGCGCCGTAAATCAAAATTTTACCGCTATCCACAAAGGCCCATCCGGCTTCAAGGGTATCCACATCCGTGGAACCTTCAGGCAGGGGTTCCACACAGATAATGGTAGCTGATCGTGAAGATCTGCTGGCATTATGGTCCGAGTCAGGCGTATAAGGCCAGATGACTCCCTGATTGTCGGCTTTACTGGACTGATCCGGGGCTGTCACACTTTTTTGCGGAACAACAATGCGATAAGGGCCTTCTCCGTCCAGTTTGTTCTCATCGGTTAACACGCCCGTATCAATAGGTGAACCTTCCCGGTTGATCATCAGCATTGCCGGGGAATGTGCCGACAGCAACTTCTTCATAGTTTGTATATCCGTCACCGTCTGAGTCCAGAGCATCAAGGGCGGTCACAGCCACTGTGTTCCGTCCGGCGGATTTATAATCTGAGCCGTAATCGTTAATGGTGTCTTTAATTTCGCCGGCGCCGTCATAACCGTACGAGTAGTGACACCATTGACAGCTTCCCAAGGAGACCATTTTCCCTTTTCTCTCATACTTACCGCTGCTGTGACACAGGGCGCAATGATCCAGTTTCGTTCCTGCGGTGTCCGGATAAGCGGATAAAAATTTGTCTGCATCCTTTTCGCCCTCATGATGATAGGCGGCCATGACAGTTGCGGCAGATAAAAATATCAGTGCCAGGATTAAAAAAAACGTTTTTCTCATTTACGATAACCTCCTTTAGATTATTAAAAATTGATGCTGTACCGCAGGGTAACAGTATTCTCTTTGTCAATATAATCAACGGATCCATCCGTATTAACACGGACCCGGATCGGATCGGAAAGATTCGTATATGTGTAATCAAGAATCACCCGGTGCATAGGAAAAAGTATCCAGTTAATTGCAAGGCTGTATGCGTCTGCTTCTTCAACGGAAACGTGTGATACAGGATTGATCCAGTCCTTGTCTCCTTTAAAATGATCATAGCGGGCGGCAATGCCGAATGCACCATAGTTACCGGTTGACAAATCAAAAGGGCTTTTCAAAGGGACCGGGTCCATGGTTCCCTTGGAAAATGTCGGCTGTTCGCCGGTCACAAAATAGAGTGTGCTGACATGCCATGAGAAAAAATCTGCATCCTGAGCCTTGCTGCCCGCTGGTTTTAAAGACGTGTAAGTGAGTCTTATGTATTCTGCCTGGCAGGCCAGGGATTTCCACGCCCAGGCCGCTTCGCCACCGATCCGCCACCGGTCTTCAACGTTCTGGATGACGCCGAATTTTGTATCATGGCCTAATTTATAAATATTACGAAGGGTATCCAACATGCCTGTTGATTTGACCTTTAATGACAGGTCACTTAAATTAATTTTTGCATAAGTGGCCGCACCGCCGAATTGAAAATTCTGCAGGCACTCAATCCCGGAACCTGTAAACGGTGAAAGTACCAGTCGGCCAGTCACTTTTTATGGTATTTTCCGGGCCTGTTTGTAGGATAATGATATTGTTTGCCGCAGGAGCGGCGCTGCTGTCTTCGGATGCCAGGCAGGTTTTATGAAAAAAACAGCCGTAAATAAGGATCAGGGCTGATAAAAAAGCAAGAGAAAGTCGGATCACTGTTTTTCTGTACATAATTTTCCCGTAAACGGTGAATTTAGTTGTTAAGTGGGTATTTGTTATCATTTTATGGAATTTTGTGTCAATATTATTATAATTTTTTAAAAATTATAAATATTTACTACTAAAAATAACTAAAAACAACCAAGGATAACAAATTGCCCAAGGGGAGTTCCTTTGCACAAGTGCCGGTGAGCTAAAACAGCTTTGAAGCTTTTCGTCTTGTTCGCAGTTCAATTTATGCTATATTTTGCCAGATCAAAGTGATTGTCGGATTTGTTTTTCTATACCCCGGCAAATTTATTTCAACATATTAAGAAATTTGTGACATGAATAAAGAAAATGACAAAATTCGTGTTGAACAGCTCATCGAATTTTTTAAAACATTAAAACAGAAGAAACCAACGCCTGAGCAGATGGATTATTCTGCATGGGATCAGACGGAAGAAGCATATCAAAAACAACAGGCCGACTGGCTGGAAAAAGTAAAACAAAAAAAACAAATGGATAAAATTGGAAGAAACAATATGCAGACAGATAAGGTAATAGATTATATCGTAAATTGGTTAAAAGACTATTGTGAAAATTCAAGAATGAACGGATTTGTGATTGGCGTTTCCGGCGGTATTGATTCGGCGGTCACGTCAACCCTTTGCTCTAAAACCGGAAAATTGGTAATTGTTATGAACATGCACATTTACCAGAATTCAACGCACGTTGATCTTGCCCAGCAGCATATTGCCTGGCTGGAAAATCAATTTTCCAATGTAAGCAGCAAAACGATTGATTTAACCGGTTCGTTTCAGTCCCTTGAAAAAACACTGCCTCATGAGATCCAGGATGCATTAACCATGGCAAACACCCGATCAAGGCTGAGGATGCTCACATTGTATACGTTTGCAGGCCACCATAGAATGCTGGTGGCCGGGACCGGAAATAAAGTTGAGGATTTTGGCGTGGGATTTTTCACCAAATACGGCGACGGCGGGGTGGACCTGTCACCCATCGCGGATTTGATGAAATCCGAAGTCTATGAAGTCGCTCGTCATTTGGGGGTCATTGACGGAATTATAAAGGCAAAGCCTACGGACGGACTTTTTGATGATAGCAGAAGCGATGAGGATCAGATCGGGGCCTCCTATGATGAATTGGAATGGGCCATGGGGTTTGAAGAAGCCTTGGGAGATGAAAACTCCCTGACCGACCGGCAGAAAGAAGTGCTTGGCATTTACCGGTCATTTAACCGGGCCAACCGTCATAAAATGGATACTCTGCCGGTGGCAGTGATTCCGGATGAGTTTAAATAAACCTGGGCAAAACGCTGATCCGGTGTCTGGCAGGGGATATCCCTGCCCGCTAAATATCTAATAACACAAAAAACCAAAGGCATGATATGGAATTTTGGAATCTTTTAATGCAGATCCTGCTGCTGCTTGTAGCTGCTTTTTTAATGGGGTTGCTGGCAGAGCGGCTTAAACAGAGTCCCATCATTGGATATCTGTTTGCCGGTATTCTGATCGGACCGTGGGTTTTTAACACTGAAGCGATCTTTCAACTGTCAGAATTGGGCGTGGCGCTACTCCTGTTTTCCATTGGGCTGGAGTTTTCATTTAAGCGTTTAAAGAGTCTCGGTGTAATGGCTTTTGGTGGCGGAACCCTTCAGGTAAGCGTCACGATGGTGGTTTTTGCGCTCGGCTTTTTAATTTTTCGTCCACTGGGAGAAGCCCTTGCGCTCGGAGCCATGGTGGCCTTAAGCTCCACGGCCGTGGTCATGAGAGTTCTGGTGGACCGGGCTGAAATTGACTCGCCCAGGGGAAGAAATGCCATGGGAATTCTCCTGCTTCAGGACATTGCCGTTGTGCCGCTGGTGATCATGGTCACCATGATCGGGCAGGGAGGCTCGGAAACATCTGTTTATCCGGCAATAGCGAAAACTGTTTTCGGTGCAGTGGGAATGGTGGTTTTGTTTTATCTTTTGTTTAATTTTCTCGTGCCTCGGCTGCTCAAATCCAGAACTGTTCACCCCAGTCGCGACCTGATTATCCTTTTGACAATCATAATGGCAGTCGGATCTTCGTGGCTGGCCCATGCACTTGGGCTTTCCCCAGCGCTGGGCGCGTTTATTGCCGGAATGATGCTCGCGGAATGCGAGTTTGCCGCCCAGATCCGTTCAGATATCGGGCCGATTCGTACGCTGTTTGTCACGCTTTTTTTTACATCCATTGGCATGCTGGCTAATCCGCAATGGATGATATTCCATCTTCGCTGGATAGCGGCAGGGCTGGCAGTCATGATCATCGGAAAAGTTCTGATTATTTATGGTATTGCCCGTTTGCTTGGAAATCCCGGCACCCAGGCTCTGGCAACCGGGATTATCCTGGCCCAGATTGGAGAGTTCTCCTTTGTGCTGGCCACAACTGCCCGTGGTTTTTCGCTTGTTGATGAAAACACTTTCAACCTGATTGTGTCAGTGACCATTATATCGATTTTTTTGTCACCTTATATGGTATCCCACGGGGGAAAAATAGCGCAGCAGTTCATGAAAATGATATCTTCACAGGGCGCCCGGTCTGTTTTATCTGAAGATGAGACCGCATCGGAAATGTTTGAAAAGATTCTTATAATCGGGTTCGGTCCGGCCGGTCAGAATGTAGCGGAGGGATTATTGGAAACCGGGATCAAACCGTCGGTGCTGGAATTGCGGCCGGCAATGGCTCGTGTCGCCCGGGAATGGGGGCTGACTGTTCATATGGGAGACGCTGAGCATGATGAGGTTCTGAAGCATGCCGGGCTGGGTAGTGCCTGCCTGGTTGTAGTGACTATTCCGGATCCCCGGAGCGTCAAGGATATCGTCAGGAACATCCGCCGACTGTCACCCGAATCCAACGTTATTGCCCGCAGCCGGTATAATATTCATACCGCTGAAATCGAAAAAGCCGGGGCGCACCTGACGGTCGATGAAGAGGTGATTTTGGGTAAATATCTGTCAAAACACGTCATTGATTGTCTTCAGGGCAGAGGGGATTTTGATTTTTCCTGCGCGTGCGCCCTGGCCGGATTGCCGGAAGAATCTTGATGGCGTCGTAAAAAGCTTTTCATGGTGACGAATCATCACTGTACCAGAAAATAACTTGTCCATCATTTCAAATGGTTATGAATGAGTTATTTGGAAGCTTTTCATGGTGATTCATTACCACTGTATCAACCAATAACTTCTGGTGGGTAGGCCGGGTTTCTTACCCGGCAATCAACAAGTGAATCTTATTTGTCGGGAAAGAATCCCGACCTACGATTTTTCTCACTGTCCATTAAGAAGTTTTTCTTTTTGCTGATCCTTAAGCCACTGCATTGCCGGTTTCCATACCTGTTTGAATGCGTTTTTGCCGACTATCAGGTCGATATGGCCTGCAGACGGAACACCAATGAGATTATACGGATCATTCGGGGAAATGACTTCCCTGGCAAGAAATACACTTTCCGGTGTGGCAATCAAATCGCTGGCCCCGTAAAAGAACAGGAAGTTTTTCCGGCTTTTTTTAAGAAGGCGCAGCTGGTCCAGGTAATTGGTAATTTTTTCCTGGGAAGAATATCCTTTTTGGATGAACCTGGAAAAAAACTTTTGAAGCTCTTTGGGCATGGGCTCAATAATCCGAGCATTGTTTTAATAGTCGCGTTGTTGATATTTAACGGATTAAACAGGTACGGGCTGATCAGGTTAAACCTGACAAACCAGTCCGGCAGTGCCCGTATGGTGCGTGTCAGCGGCACCATATTCTGGGAAAGATTGCCCAGAACAGTATCTTCCTCAACCCCCAGGATTTTTGATGCAAAATTTATAAAGGGAATAAATTTAAAGAAAATTTGGTTTAATGCCATGGGACTGCCGATGGTAATCAGGTTTTTAATCGGATTGGACGGGTGCTTTGACAGATACGAATACGCGATCATTCCACCGAGGCTGTACCCGATCCATGATATCTTTTTGGAGCGGCTGTGTGAGCAGACAAAATCGATGACAGCCGGGGTTTCAAAATTAATCAGGTCTCTGTAATCGTATTTCGGCGACACGCGGTAACGCTTTTTATAGTAAATGCTTTCTTTGCAGTGACGGCTCACGTAACGATTTTGCACCCGTTCTGAATATCCTGGATGGTATAAATAAACATCAAAGCCCTGAGAAGCAAGG
>JAJRPH010000222.1 GCA_024280875.1 Deltaproteobacteria bacterium
AGATCCAGCTGATTTTTCTCAATACCAAGCTTCTCTGCATCAATCCCCATAGCCAGCCCCAGCAACTGCGGATAAAGGATCGGTGCCATCGGCTTGCGATCATTTAGGCTTTCACAAACCTGTTTCTGGATTAAATCCATTTGAATATGGGTGAACGGACAGGCAGTACAAAGATAATCGGCTCCAGCGCCTTGGGCATCGGTGACTTTTCGGATCATCATGTCAATGGCCAGATCATCATTGACTCCCATCAGAGGGGCACCGCAGCAATCTGTTTTCTTTGCCCACTCCACACTGTGTGCCCCGGTAACCTCGACCAGATGATCAAAAATCTGAGGGGAAACCGGATTGTCAAACTGCGTCACCGAACTGGGGCGCAGGGCATGGCAACCGTAACTGGCCGCTATGGAGATGTTCTGAAATGAATTCGTTATCTTTTTTTCTATGGCTTCAATTCCGATATCATTATACAAAGCGCCCAATAGATGCTTTATTTGAATGCTTCCCTGGTATGTCAGCTCTTCTTTGGAAAGGATCTGCTGAATCTTTTTGTTCAGACCTGCATCAAGGTTTAAAATGTGTTGAGCCATCTTCAGGTTGCCGTAACAGCATTTACACATGACCAGCATGTCAAAACCTGACTGTTCTGCCAAAGCCAGGTTTCTGGCCGCTGATGCCACAAACGCTTCCCTGTTCTGATTTCTTACCGGATAACCGCAGCAGTTGAATGCCGGGATCTGATGGAGATTGATTCCCAGATTGCTGAAAACAGCAATTGTTGAATCTTCATACTGACTCACACGTGCCGGAATATTACAGCCAACAAAAAGCGCATAGGTCATTGGATTACGGTATCCTCTAATTTGTGCCCGCCTTGAACTTGAAAAAATTTTCAGGTTTTCGCTCAGGCACCAACGTGTTTACTGCATAATTCTTCAGGCTATATAAATGATCACAGACCGGTACATTCTGTGGGCAATGCTCCTGACACTGGTAACATGTCAGGCAGTACCAGATCATTGCGGATTGAGATGCCGGTTCAACCAGGTTCAGCCCCAGGCTGCACATAATCTGATGGGGCAGCATGCCAAGAATTTCTTCAGGTTTTTCATAGTTCGCTACCACCGGACAGATGATTGTGCAGTTTCGACAATCAAAACAGGCTGAATAGTCACTTGCACTGATAAGTTTTGGGGTCCTGTTGAATTTCCTGCCTTTAGCAAATACCAGGGGCGAATCAACATTTATAACCTGATTTCCGTTTTTGCAAAAAGCCTTCAATGCAGCATCGATAGGTTTTTCATAGGTTACGGGCAACCACTTCCGCTGCATTCCCCTGACAAATGAAAACGGTGACAAAATACTTGATTCCGGCACATGGGATCGAATCAGATCTTCCCTGGCACTGCGCCACAGATCCTTGAGACGGATTCCGGATGGGCAGGAAACAGTGCATCGTTCGCAACTGGTACAGACATATATTCCCTGACAAATGGCGTCTAATTCTTGTTGATTTACTCTCCGTTTCCGCGTCAGCTTTTTCAGCGCCCGCATTTTCTCCGACGGGAGGATATATTCATTGCCCATCACCTCAAACATCATAGAAGCGGAACAGCTTTGCGTGCAGACACCGCAATGGGTACAGGCATCAAGCTCCATTGCGTTGATTGTTGCAAGGTTTTCAGGAACGGATATGTCATCATCCCTGACAGCGTTTACAAACATACTGACCGGCACTGAAACCATGTGAAACATCTTGGTAAAAGGAAGGATTGCCAATCCCAGAAAACAGCCGATAATATGGATATACCAGAATATGGACACTCCATTGCTCTGATCCAGCCAAACTGCAAATGGTTTGATGATCTTTGCAGCGCCATAGCCCAAAAATCCCCATTTATTTGAAACATGGCAGGACATGCAATAGGTGTCATTGACTTCTTCTCCCAGGGAAAGTAGTTCCGCATTTTTGCTGACATTGAGGGGGGCATTGATTGTCGGTGATACCAACGCGTAATTTTCAACCCAGAAGCTTTCAATCGCAGTTATCTCTTCTTCATCATATATTCCGGCATAATCATCGAGCATACGTTCAAATTCCGAATGGGAAGTCATTGTCAGGCCCTCAAGAAAAACTCCTGAACATATGATAAATGCCACAATAAAAATGGCATACTTGTCCATCCGGGTTGTTTTTGTACGTTGCTGCTTTGAAAAAAACCGCCGGCCAACGGCAATGGATAAGCCAACTACTACCAGTGCCCCGAAAAGGCTGCGTAAGAATAAAAACGGATTTATCGTGGAATAATAATCAGGAAACAGACGCTGTGTAATTATATCACCCAGCGCGTGAAAAAAAAGCAGGAATAAAAACCCGCAAAAGATCAATATGTGTGCCAGCCACCGAAAAAAGCCGGCTTTCACAAATATCCGCCGTTGAAAAACAACGTCTAATATAAACACTTGAAATAATTTTAAGATTTTTAAGCTGAATAAAATCCTGAAAAAAGATTTAAATGCAACGCTTAACCGGCGAGGTACAGATGAATTTTTACCATAAATTCCGATTTTAAGAACAAACCAGCAGCTGAGCCGGTAAACCAGCCCCACGATACACACAGAAAGAGAGCTGTACAACAATATGTTAAACGCAAACATATGATTGGGCATATTATTGCTCCAGCTTTTAAAAGAATGGCTTTAATCGTCAATGAGTTTGAGAAAGTTACTCACTGTATTTTTCTTCCAAGTCCTTTTTCCACCCCGGTTTTTTTTCCCGGGATTTGGCTTTTTCAATGGCCTGAGAAATAATATCCATTAACAACTCTTTATCGACCGGTTTTTCAACAAACACATCCGGTGTAAAGTACTTATCATCCCGATATTGCTCATACTTGATACCGAGCTCACCGGCCATGCCGGAAATCCCAACAATCGGGGTAAATTCAAACTCCGGATCACTGCGCACGGCTTTACAGACTTCATAACCCGAGAACAGGGTTTCCATCATGACATCCAGTAAAATCACATCCGGGTGCTGACTTTTTATCAGATTGATTCCCTCCTTGCCGTTGTCAGCGGTAAACACTTTAAAATCATTCCTTTTAAGAAATGTTTCCATTGTGAACAAATAATCCTTGTCATCATCTACCACAACCACCTTCAGTCCTTTTCCATAATACCCCCTTGTGTAATTAATGTATTATGAATGATCCGGAAGCCTTAAAATTATCCTGAATAAAGCCCCCTGTCCTGTTGACGAATCGATTTCAATCCGGCCACCGTGTTTGTTGATAATTTTTTCAACAACCGCCAGCCCGAGTCCGGTTCCCTTGCTACCTTTTGTTGAAAAAAATTCTTCAAATATATTTTTTTTCGTATTTTCATCCATCCCCATACCATTGTCTTCCACCTCAAACTTAAAATGCCGGTCATCGTAAAACCCGGTTCGGACAATAACTGAATATGATTTCAGGGCCAGGTCATTCATACATGCTTCCATCGCATTCCATATGAGATTATTTAACATTCGCTTGATGCTTGCCGCATCAACCAAAACAAGGGGTAACGATGTATCCGGTTCAAAGACAAGACTGATGTCTAAAGACAATGCCCGGTCTTTAAATAATCTGATTGTATCTTCAGCTAATTTGTTCGGGTGAGCATGCTGGTAATTCAAGGGACGGTCTTTAGAGGAAAAAAGAATATTCTGGGCAAAATCAGTAATATCAAAAATATTCTTTTTAACAATATTCCAGCCCTTTCCGGCAAGCTCCATATCGTTGTCCTTAATGCCTTCATCGACCACATAGGCACCTCCCTGCAGGCCTTCGAGAATATTTTTAATGGCATGGGACAAAAAAGCAATGGATTGGCCGAGTACACTCAACTCTGTCTGAGTTTTTTTAAGAGTGGTGATATTGGTTAAAATTTCAATAACCGCTTCGATATTTCCATTTTTATTCTTCATAGGGGAAGACTGGACAAATACCTGGCATATTTCGCCAGTCATTAACTGGACCGTTTCTTCACTGTAATATTCCTGGCCGTCTTCAAATGTCTTCTGTACCGGACAGTCTTCACAGCGGAAAGAAATATTTTTGTACACATTATGGCAAAGCTTACCGACCCCTTCGCCAAAATCCTTCTTAAAGGCTTGATTTGTATAAATAATTCTTAAACTGGAATCCTGAATGGAAATATAGCAGGGGATGGAATCAAGCACCCGGTGAATATCGTATGATTTTGCGGGCATATCGTTTCCAGTCATAGTAAATGACATATGTTTCCCCCAAAAAATCAAAACTGATCATTTATACAATTAATCCGAACTTAACTGCTGTTTAAATTCCCGCTTTACTTAATTTGACCGCCAGATCATAACTCGTTTGATGCCAGATAATCAGCGGTATTTTAAAATCTTCTGCACGTTGACGCGTTTCATCGTCCGGCACAATCCCGTTTGTCAAAACAACTGCGGCCATTTCACGCATTTGGGCAACATTCATTACATTCTGATGCCCCTGGACTGTCAGCCAGATGGACCCTATGGGAGCATTTCCCATCACATCACTCAATAAATCACCGCAATAACCGCCGGAAACAGAGCGATCAACCCCGGTTGCCCCTGCAACAACCTGCAACCCCAGTTGTTTAATTAGCTCCTTTACTTTCATCGTCATTTAATCCTTTCCGCCTGTTTATGCGTCATCGCATCACATCATGTGCAACAAATGAAAGATATCCATGATTAAATTCAGTTGCTTATAAAAAACTTTGAATAAAAAACTGAAAAAAATTATTGAAACGGGTCAGTCATTTTTTTTCTATTATAAAAATAATGAAACGCGCTTCATATAAGTCAGATCAGATGCGCCAAGTCCATTATTTGAGATTCAATTAACTGTATTTAGAATAAACTGTTCCCGAAAGAGATACCGGCCCGAAAGAGATACCGGCCCCCAAGAGATACCGGATAGAAGCGAAAAGATGATGTCAGGCAGAGTCGTATTGGAATGCAATGCAAATAAAATATTTTCACCGTCATGCAGCCCATTAGAAGTACAATCTGGAAATGAAAATTGCCACCTTAAAAAGTGCTGTTCGGTAAAACTGATGTTTTTCGATTACTATTGTATGAAACTTATCATTAAATTTCAATGTATAATTAATTTAGTTATCCACTTCGATTATGTTAAGTCAATATCCGACAGGTCGGCACGGTGGTCGACCCTTCGGAGCTAATTGTAAAACCCCGAAGGGCAGGCCACCGTTCCTGCCGATGAGTGTCTGAATTTTGATGGCTTCGTAAAAAGTCCAAATTCTGTGTTGCGCTTCATCCTTCGTTTCTTCATGGTACGCTAAGTACAAATCATCACTCAGGATTTGCGCGCCTCGCCAATTTTATAAGATTGGTGGAGCTTTTTTCTTTGCCATCGGAATCTGACTTTTTACGAGTTTGTCAATTTTGGGACATTAAAATCAACTTAACTAAAGCAGATAAGCAGGTCAATTAACTTGAGACCTGATGCATTACTGATTTATCAAGTTAAAGCAGGTTTCGGATACCACCGCCCGGTTCAAACGGCCGGATTGATAACCTTCCATATCAATAGTGACATAAAGGAATCCAA